>NZ_JACHFL010000004.1:300000-414221 GCF_014201875.1 Deinococcus humi
CGGATTCCCCAACCGGCCGAACGAGGCTGCCAGATCCGCTGGGCCGATGAACAGGCCATCCACACCATCTACCGCCGCAATCGCGTCCAGCTCGTCCAACCCAGTCACCGACTCGATTTGCAAAATCAGACAGACGCCAGCGTCGGCATGGTTCAGATAGGCGGCGTCCCGTCCGAAGCGACTGGCCCGCGCGAGCGCCGCGCCCACGCCCCGCACGCCGTGCGGCGGGTATCGGGTGGCTGCCACCAGGTCAAGGGCTTGTGCCGCCGTCTCTACCATCGGAATAATGAAGTTACGGGCGCCGATGTCCAGCAGTTGCTTGATGCCCACCGGATCACCCACCGGCGGGCGGACCAGTGGGGCCACCGGATATCCAGCCAGGGCTTGCAGACTCGCCAGCGTACTGCGGAGGTCATTGGGCGCGTGTTCTCCGTCGATCAGCAGCCAGTCGAACCCTGCTCCGGCGCAGATTTCTGCGCTGTAGGGGTCAGCCAGCGCCAGCCACAGGCCATGCATCGTTTCGCCGCGTGCCAGAGCGTCTTTGAAGGTGTTTTCAGCCATGATCCGCTCCCCGCGCCTGTCCGGCAAACCGGCAAGAAAAAGTGCCCAGAGGCCCGTAATCGAAAGTAAATACGTCGCCGGACGCGATGTCGACCGGCCGGGTGAACGAGCCCGCCAGCACCAGCTCTCCGGCTTTCAGATGCTCGCCGTGCGGGGCGAGGCGATTGGCCAGCCAGGCAATGCCCTGCGCCGGGTGTCCCAGCACGCCCGCTGCCACCCCGGTCTCCTCGATCACACCGTTGCGGATACACAGCGCCGCCGCCCAGCGCAGGTCGATGGCATCAGGTCTGACGGCGTTTCCACCCACGATAATCCCGGCATTGGCGGCGTTGTCGCTGATGGTGTCAAAGACCCGGCGGGGTTTGCCCGTCGCAGCGCTGACCCTCTGAATCCGCGCGTCAATAATCTCGGCGGCGGGCGTCACGTATTCGGTGGCGCGCAGAACGTCGAATAGGGTGATGTTCGGTCCATACAGGTCCGCCTTCAGAAGAAAAGCCAGTTCCACCTCGACCTTGGGGGCGACGAAGGCAGACAGCGAAATGTCGCCGTTCGGCTCGTAAAACATGCTGTCTAGCAGCGTGCCGTAATCGGGCTCCGTGATCTGCGAGGCCAGTTGCATGGCCCGCGAAGTCAGGCCAATCTTGTGGCCGCGAACCTGTGCGCCCGCCTCCAGTTTGAGCCCCACCCACGCCCGTTGCACCGCGTAGGCATCGGCAAAGGTCATCCCAGGATAGCGTTCGGAAAGGGGTGCGATTTGGATCCCAGTGGCCTCGGCTCCCTCCAGTTCAGCAGCCAGACCGGCCAGATCGGCCTCGGGGATCACGCGCTCCGGTGCCGTCATGCTTCCTGACCTCGCAGATGCACAGTGATGGGCAGCGGGAAATTGATCATGTAGCCGCCACGTCCAACGTCGTGGCCACTTTCCTGTGTGCGGCCCGCTGAATCGGTGGCGCGGGCCATCAGGGTGACGGTGCCGGGCTGCTGGGGGGTCTGCCACTCGAAACGCCAGCGCCGCCAGACCCCGGTCTGCGGGGGGTCCACCAGCTCAGCCTCGGCCCACGTCTGGCCACTGTCGCTGCTGACCTCCACGCGTGTCACGTCACCCTGACCTGTCCATGCGGTCCCCACGACCTCGAAGACGCTGGCCGCAGGCACGCAATCATGCGGGGCGGGGCGGGCGATCTGGGCCTTGACCAGCATAGTCGTCAACGGCACCATTTGCGGCGAGAGACCGTCTCTCGACTGCCAGAACGAGTAGTCCACCGTCTGGAAGAAGCCCTGATACGGCGTGTCGGTGACGTGCAGGGTGGTCAGCCATTTGACGGCGGCCATGCCGAACCAGCCCGGCACCACGGCCCGCAGGGGAAAGCCGTGATCTCGCGTCAGCGGCTGACCGTTCATGGCATAGGCCAGCAGCACGTCGTCCTGGGCCTTTGCGAGCGGCAGGCTGCGGGCGTAATGAATGTTGCCCGGGGTGCGCCCCGGATCGGTCAACGTGCCGCAGTCGGCGCCTTCCAGCACCACTTCCAGCGCTCCAGCCTGGACGCCCGCCTGTCCCAGCACGTCGCGGAGCAGCACGCCCATCCATTCGGCCGTTCCCACCGCACCCAGATCCCACTGCACGCCTGGCATCCGTGGCGACAGGTACACCCGGCCATTGCCAGCGCATTCCATGGTGGCCGCCACAGTATGCGCTGGCATGGCTCTCAGGTCTGAGAGTGAGAGCTCGAGTGGCGTGTCTACCTGGCCCCCAAGCCGAAGACGCCAGCTTTCGGCGTTCAGCTCCGGCGCGGGGAAGTGACTCCGAACATACACGCTCTCGCCCGGCGTGATCCGTCCGTCCAGGCTGGAGAACGGCGACTCAAGATTGGGGGGCGATGCCTGCCGCACGATCAGGGCAGCAGGGCGAGGGGTTGACGACGTGGTCATGGAGCCTCCTGTAGGGGGTGGGTATGACTGACTCTGCCCATCATAGGACGTCAACTGAATCGTTTCATATGCATGATGACAGGCCGGAGGGGCAGAGCTTCTCCGACCTAGCGAGGGTTCACAGTCATTGATCCCAGATGGCGGTGGGAGGCGACACCCCAAGGCGCCCGTTCAGATCACATGCACCGGAATCCCGGTCAACTCACCGGCCACCGGTTGAACAGTGCCGCCGTCAAAGGCTTCCATCTCGGACGCCTCCTCGAACCAGCTGCGCGGGGTTCTGGCGCCCCATAGCGTCTGACGGCGTGGATCGTCGCGCAGCCAGCGGATCGGCTCGAAATCCGGGTCTACCGTAATGTAGTCGGAGGTGTACAGCTCGATACGGTGCCCGTCCGGATCACGGATGTACAGGAAGAAAGCATTGGACACGCCGTGTCGCCCTGGTCCACGCTCAATGCGTTCGGGCTGACGTGCCCCGGCCAGGATGTCGCAGGTGCGCAGAATAGACATGGCGTCGGGCATCCAGTACGCCCAGTGGTGCAAGCGTGGGCCGGGGCCGTTGGTCAGCGCCAGATCGTGCACGCCGCCACGCCGCTGAATCCAGGCCGCCCAGTAGCGCTCCTGCTCGTCCACGGTGTATTCGGACAGGCGGAAGCCCAGGGTGTCCATGTACCAGCGCATGGTCGTTTCCACGTCCGGCACCATGACGTTGACGTGATCGACGCGCTGCAGCCCCGGCCCCCGGTGCAGGTGAAAGTCCTGGAGCAGCCACGGATGCTTCTGACTGACGTGATAGAAGACCACCGGCACGCCGAAGGGATCTTGCATCCGCAGCAGGCGTGGGCGGTCCAGTTCTTCCTCCCAGCGGTAGGGGAGACCCTCGCGCTCGGCCAGGGTGACCAGCGCGTCCAGATCAGCCTCGCCATTCACGCGGTAGGCCAGATGCCGCACAGTGGAGGTGCCCTTTTCCTCCAGCTTCAGGGTCCACTCGCGGTCCTCCACACCGCGCAGGTACAGCGCGCCCGGTTCCTCGTGGAGGATGTTCATGCCCAGCAGGTCCACGTAGAATTCGCGGCTGGCCTCCAGATTCCGCACCGTGAAGACGGCGTGCGCGATGCGGATGATATTGGGCCGACTGGCTTCAGTCATCCGCCGCCACCGCCTCGTGCCGGTTCTCGCGTTCCAGGAAGGCATGGATGCGCTCCACGTAGGGCTGCTTGTCGAACACCTCGTACAGCGCCGAGTGCATCCTCACGGGATCGCCGAAGAAGTAGCGCTCGTACAGGGTCTGCCGCCCCGCGAAGCTGCTCATGGACATGTCCCAGGCGAGGCGGAACAGCTTGAGGCGCTCTTCGGCAGTGGCCCGGCCCGCCTGTAGGTATTTGGCGATCTGTTCACCCAACGGACCCTCGCGGTCCGCTTTGCTGGGCATCATGATGATGCCCGACGCGCCCAGCAGTTGCAGCAGTTCCGGCAGGCGGGCGTGGTTGGCCGGGTAATAGTTGCGGGCGGCGTCCAGCGGGCCGCGCGCCGGGGTCATCACGCCGTACTGGTTTGGCTGGGCACCCTCGCGGGCTGCCGCCTCCAGCCCTTTCATGATCTCCAGCATCACGATGATCTCGGCCACCTTGCTCTGCACATGCTGGAACTGGCCGCTGCCGATGGCGTCCACGATGCTCTGCGCGGTGCCCAGGAAGGCTTCCGTCTTGGCGATCTTGAGATTGACCACCTGGTAGGCCATGTGCAGCACGGCGTCGGTTCCGGAATAGGCCTTGTTCGCCAGCTCCACGTCGTACAGCAGGAACACGCGCTCCCAGGGAATGAGCACATCGTCGAAGATCACGAAGGCGTCCTGTTCATCAAAACGGCTGGCGAGCGGGTGGTCTTCAGGATCGCGGCCCACGTCGATGGGTTCGCGGCACTGGAAGCTCAGGCCCGGCGTGTTGGTGGGAATCCCGAAGCCCATCGCGTAGCGGCTCTTGTCGGCGTTTTCCTTCAGCACGGTGGACGGAAACACCAGAATCTCGTCGGCGATGGGGAGGGTCGCCATCATCCGTGCGCCGCGTACGATCACGCCCTCCTCGGTTTCCTCCACCACACCCAGAGCGATATACGGATCGGGCATCTCGGAGGCCTGCTTGGCGCGGTTGACCTGCGGGTTGGTCAGGGCGTGGGTCAGGCACAGGTCGTTGTCGCGCACGTGCTCGTAATAGCGGCGCATGTTGGCGGCAAAGTCGCGGTTCCCACTGCCAGGGCGGCTGGCGTCGCACTGGCCGAAGTACTCTGCGCCCAGCCCCGCGGCCATCACGTTGGCGTTCATGTAGTCCGGCGCGCGGCCCAGGAAGCCCAGCGAGTAGTTTGCCCGGATGCGGTGCGCCTCGCCGATGCGCCGCAGGTCATCCTTGCTGCGCGGCACCATGAAGCTGATGGCGTGGCGTTCGCCGCCGTCCTCGTAGGTCAGGGCGTCTTTCAGCTCGGGCTGGTGCTGCAGGTCATACAGCCCCGCCAGGGACTGGCACATGTTGCGGGTGGAGGGATGGGTGGTGGGATCGCTGATGCGCTCGCCGTCGATGTAAAGGGTAGGCGGGTTCTTCCGAAGGCGGTCCAGGAATTGCTGTCCGGTGATGGCGGCCATGTCTATTGCTCCTTTCCGGCGAGGCCGGTGTAGCCCGAATTCACGAAGATTCCGCCCTGGCGCTGTTCAGTGAGGTCGCCAGGATCACCATGCAGGTGTTCAATCTCGGCGGCGTAGGTTTCGGCGTCGTCCTGCGGCACGTAGCCCAACGCGTCCCAGCCTTCCGGCGACATCCAGCGCCGCGTGTTGCCACTGATCCCGGCCACGACCATGTAGCCGACGCCAGGGACAGTCACTGCGCGGGCGAACAGCTGCGCGGCGTCGCGCGGGGAGAGCCAGGTGGACAAGTGCCGGGCGTCATTGGGACGCTGCTGGAACGAGCAGATTCGCACCGCCACGAACTCGATGCCGTAACGTTCCCAGTACATCCGTCCTAGGGCCTCGCCGTACACCTTGCTGACGCCGTAGTGGGTGTCGGGGCGCACGGGCACCGTGGGCGAGATGGTCTGTGCGCGCGGATAAAAGCCGACGGTGTGAATGCTGGAGGCGAAGGCAATGCGCCCCACCCCGGCCTGCCGCGCCGCCTCCAGCACGTGATAGGTGCCGTCCACGTTGACGTCGCGGATCGCTTTGTAGCGGTGTTCGTCGGGAATGCCGCCCAGGTGAATCACGGCGTTCACGCCCTCCATCGCCGTTCTGACCTCTTCAAAGCTGGTCAGGTCGGCGTAGACGATCTCCTTCCCCTTTCCGGCAGTGCCCAGATCGTGGCGGTCACTCAGGCGGATGGTAGGGAAGGCGTCGCCCAGAAACCCGCGCAGCTGCTGGCGCAAGGCCGTGCCAACCGTCCCGGCGGCTCCGGTCAGAAGGAGGCGTCCAGGCGTCACTCGGCCAGCCTCTGATCCGCCCGGTCCTTGTGCGGCTGTGGCTGGCCCACGCCCAGTTTGGCTGTTTTGTGCGTTCCCAGCGAAATGGCGATGTTCTTCGTCTCCATGTAGAAGTCGAAGCTGTAGTCCCCTCCGTCGCGCCCGATCCCACTGTTCTTGACGCCGCCAAAAGGGGTGGGCAGGTGACGCACGTTCTCGGAGTTGACCCAGACCATGCCTGCCTCCAGCGCCTGTGCGAAGCGGTGGGCGCGGGTCAGGTCGTTCGTCCACAGGTAGCCCGCCAGTCCGTATTGCACGTCGTTGGCCAGGGCGAGGGCGTCTGCCTCATCCGCGAAAGGAATGGCGGTCAGGACCGGGCCGAAGATCTCCTCTTGCGCAATCCGCATGTCGTTGCGCGCGCCGGTGAACAGCGTGGGCGAGACGAAATTGCCCTCCTGACCCACGCGCTCGCCACCAGCCGCAATCGTTGCCCCTTCCTTTGTCGCCTGATCGAAATACCCCATTACCTTCTCGAAGTGGCGAGGGTGAACGAGCGGGCCGATTTCGATTTCAGGATCAAGTGGGTCGCCCACACGAATGTTTTGCGCGCGCTCGGCGATGTAGGCAGTGAACTCATCGTAGATGCCGTCCTGAATCAGCACGCGGCTGCTGCTGGTGCAACGTTCGCCGTTCAGGCTGTAGATCATGAAGACAACAGCGTCTAGGGCCCGTTCCAGATCGGCGTCATCAAACACCACCACTGGATTCTTGCCGCCCAGCTCGAAATGCACGCGCTTGAGGGTATCTGCCCCCTGCCGCATGATGTGGCTGCCGGTGGTGGTCTCGCCCACGAAGGCCACCGCCTTGATCAGTGGGTGTTCGGTCAACGCCTTGCCCGCGCTCTCGCCGAAGCCGTGGACGAGGTTGTGCACTCCCTTGGGCAGCCCCGCCTCGTCCAGGATCTCGGCCAGCAGGGTGGCGGTGACCGGACTCCACTCTGCTGGCTTGTGCACCACCGTGCATCCGGCGGCCAGCGCGGGCGCGATCTTCCAGGTGGACAGCATGAACGGCGTATTCCACGGGGTAATCACGCCGACTGGGCCGATAGGCTGACGCAGGGTGTAATTCAGGAAACCGGGCGCGGGCAGGCTCTGGCCATCCGCCGCCGACGGCGCGCGGTCGGCGAAGAAGCGGAAATTTTCTGCCCCGCGCGTCGCTGCCGACTTCATGAAACGGATGGCCTGACCAGTGTCTATGCTTTCCAGCACGGCAATTTCCTGCGCGCGGGCCTCGATCAGATCGGCCACCCGGTGCAGAATCTTCCTGCGCTCCTGCCCGCTCACCTCGCGCCACATCTGGAAGGCGTCGTGGGCGGCTCGGGCGGCGCGGTCAATGTCCGTGGCGTCGCCGCTGGCCACCGTGGTCAGGACCGCATTGTCTACTGGAGAATGCGTCTCGAAGGTTTCGCCCCCATGCGAGTCGCTCCACTGCCCGCCTATAAAGTGCTGGAGGCCGCCGCTCAGTCGGCTCTGGCGAAGCTGCCTGGCCAGGTCATGGTTGGGGTTGGCTGCGGTCTGGGTCATAGAACCTCCTGGGTGACGCTTGAACGCTGATGGAGAAATACCAACTGGCACAGGGCGCTCACCGTCCGTCCCACTCGCCCTCCCGGCTCTCCTTGCCCTGAATCGGTTCGGCGTCCTCGTCTTCCTCCACGATGTCGTTGACCAGCGTGCCCAGCCCTTCCACTTCCAGGGTCATCACGTCGCCGGGACGGACGTGAGAGATGCCCTTCGGCGTGCCGGTCAGGATCACGTCGTTCTCCTGCAGGGTCATGAAGCGCGAGATGTGCTCGATCAGTTCGGGGATGGAAAAGATCATGTCGCGCGTGCTGCCTTCCTGGCGCAGTTCGCCGTTCACATGTGCGGTCAACTTCAGATCATGTGGATCGCTGATCTCGTCGGCAGTCACGTAGTACGGTCCCAGCGGCCCAAAAGTGTCCCAGCCCTTACCGCGCATGGGGGGCCGGAACGTGTTGGTCACGTAGTCGCGCACCACCAGATCGTTGCCAATGGTGTAGCCGCCGACGTAATCCATGGCGTTCCTGGCCTTCACGCGCCGGGCATCCCGCCCGATGATCACGCCCAGTTCCACCTCATAGTGCATGAACTCCGCGCCGCGCGGGTAGATCACGCTGCCCCGGTGCGGCAGCAGGGTGGTGTTGGGTTTCCAGAACAGAGCGGGTTCCTTGGGCTGGGTCAATCCCAGCTCTCCGGCGTGGTCGTTGTAATTCAGCGCCAGGGCAATCACCTTGGGCGGCTCGACGGGGAGCAGGAACTGAACATCGTCGGGAGTGTGCGCGACGCCAGCAGCGTCGACTAGGTTTCCGTCGTTGAGGTGACCGCTCAACAGGCGGCCTCCAGCGATAAAGCGGGCTTTTTTCATAGCGACTCCAAAGGGCAGGGCGCAAGAGCTTGAGGATTGTTCTGCCCTTCAGCATAGGACCTTTGGTCTCTGGACTGTTGGACTCACTGTGGATTGCAGCTGTATCTTTTGTATCTTTAAACAAATGCCGACCTTGCGGGACGTGACGCTCCAACTGGGGCTGGAGGATGGGATGGACGCTTTGCGAACTTTCACCACGCCTGCGGAGGCAACAGCCCTGCTGCCTGCTCTGCCAAAGGACCAGGTGCTGGCGGCGAGCACCGCCCTCCTGGCCCAGGACGGACTGAGTTCACCGGGCGTCCCAGTTCTGCTTATGGCCCTGCGGAACGCGGCCCTGTCCCCCCAACCTGAGCGTGAACTGGTCAGGCTCGCGGCACGTTGGACCGGGGGCTTTGCCGAAATTCAGGCCAGTTGGGGAGACACCGTCGCGTCGGCGGGCCGGCGAGCCAGTCAGTCTGTGCCCGTTCAGGAAACCCTGCGGCTGTCCCATGCAGGCCGGCACGTTGGGTCGCTCAGCGTGGCCTTCCCGTCTGACTGGCGCGGACTGCCCCAGGTCCTGGCCGAATATGCTCTGCTGGCCCGCTTGCGAACAGCGGCGGCGGGGGCGGCGCGGCGCAGGGTAGGGGAGAGGATGCTGGACGCGCTGCTGTCCGGGCAGTCGACGGAGGGGAGCGGGCTGACTGGTGAGGCGTTCGCGCTTGCGGTGGCGACGTTGCCGCCCACCGTTCCTGAGCAGGCCGAGGCGCTCGATCTGCTGGCCGCGGTGGGCGAGGGTTATTTCAGCGAGCGTCGGCTGGTGGGCCACGCCACCGTCCGGGCTGGACAGGCGGTGTGGCTGTGGACCACCCTGGAACTGAGCCGTGAAGCGCGGGAACTACACCTGGCGCTGACCGCCTCCACAGCGCTGGACGTGCGCCTGGGCGTCAGCGGCAGGCATGCTGACGCAGCGCACGTGTCGCAGGCCTTCGGGGAGGCGCGGCAGGCGCTGTCGGTGACGCGGCAGGCCCGGGGACACAGCGTCTTCCATGAACTCGATCCCCTGCATGCCCTGCTTTCTGAGGGGCGGCTGGATATTCTAGCGGCGCAGGTCAGCGCGCAGCTTGAAACCCTGCGGGACGATGGGCGCACAGCAGAAACCCTGCGGGCCTACCTGGAGCATCGGGGGACGCTGAGTGAACTAGCCGCCACACTGGACATTCACGTCAATACCCTGCGTTACCGCCTGCGTCGCGCCGAGGAGGTGCTGGGTGGCCGCCTGAGCGATCCGGCGCTGCTGGCACGACTATACCTGGCCTTTCAGAGCGCGGCGGACTGAGATAGTTACTCCTGCTCGTCATGTGACGAGTGAACCCGCTGGCGCCCCGGCCTCACGGCATGCGGAGGCGCGGTACGGTCAGCGTGGGGTCTGGTCTGCTAGCATTCCTGCGTCCACAACCTGTTCCACTTTCTTCAGGAGGTTTCACCATGAAAACCCGCTTACTGCTGACCGCCCTGCTCGCATGCTCCTCGCTGGCCTTCGCCGAGATCCGTGTGGGCGTGATCGTTTCCGCCACCGGCCCCGCCGCCAGTTTGGGCATCCCGGAACGCAACACGGTGGCCCTGCTGCCGCAGACCATCGCTGGGCAGAAGATCGTCTACACCATCCTGGATGACGCCAGCGACACCACCGCCGCCGTAACCAGCGCCCGCAAACTGATTCAGGACAACAAGGTGGACCTCATCGTGGGGACCACCACCACCCCCGCCTCATTGGCGATGATCGACGTGGTCTCCGAAGCCAAGGTGCCCATGATCAGCCTGGCCGCCTCCGAGACCATTATCAAGCCAGTGGACGCCAAGCGGGAGTGGGTCTTCAAGACCCCGCAGACCGACGCGATCATGGCGGCGGCGATTGTGCAGCACATGCAGCAGAATAAGATCAAAACCGTGGGCTATATCGGTTTCAACGATGCCTACGGTGAGGGTTGGCTGGCCGAGCTGAAGAAGAACGCCGCCCAGCGCGGCATCAAGGTGGTGGCCGAGGAGCGATATGGGCGCAGCGACACCAGCGTGACCGGGCAGGTGCTGAAAGTGCTGGCGGCCAAGCCCGACGCTGTGCTGGTTGGGGCGTCCGGGGTGCCCGCCGTGCTGCCGCAGAAGACCCTCAAGGACCGCGGCTATGCGGGCAAGATCTACCAGACCCACGGCGTCGCCAACGCGGACTTCCTGCGAGTGGGCGGCAAGGATGTGGAGGGCGCGATTCTGCCCGCGGGCCCGGTGCTGGTGGCCGATCAGTTGGCCGATACCAACCCCAACAAGAAGGTGGGCCTGAATTACGTCAGTCTGTACGAGGCCAAATACGGCAAGGATAGCGTCTCGACCTTCGGGGCGCATTTGTGGGACGCCGGGCTGCTGATGCAGAAGGCCATCCCGGTGGCCCTCAAGAAGGCCAAGCCCGGCACCGCCGAATTCCGCAGCGCCCTGCGTGAGGCCCTGGAAGGCTCACGCAATGTGATCGGCGCACACGGCATCTTTAACCTGTCGGCGACGGATCACCTGGGTCTGGACGCCCGCAGCCGCGTGATGGTGCAGGTCGTGGATGGCCAGTGGAAGCTGCTGAAGTAACGGTGTAACGCTTACACAGGCGGACGGGGCATGGAGAGTGAACTCCATGCCCCGTCCGCCTGTCTTGCTCATTTTCCGGCCCGCTGCTCCCTGGCAGGTCACGGGCCTCGCGGAAGCGTGAAACTGAAGGTTGCGCCCTCGCCGATCCCTGACGTCTGGTCGGTCACCTCGCCCCCGTGACGGGACACGATCCGACGGACATTGGCGAGGCCCACGCCGGTGCCTTCGAACTCTTATTCGTGATGGAGGCGCTGGAAGACCCCAAACAGGCGGCTGGCGTAACGCGGATCGAAGCCCACACCATTGTCGCGTACCAGAATGACCCACTCGTCGGGCCGTTCCTCGGTCCAGATCTCGACGATCGGGTGGGGGCGGAGTCTGGAGTACTTCAGGGCATTGCCCAACAGATTCACCATGACCTGACGCAGCAGGTGGCGGTCACCATTGACGATGGGTAAGGCCTGGACTCGCCATTCGACGTTCTGCTCCTCATCCTCAGAAGTCAGCTCGAGCTGCGCCGAGGTCACCAGCGCGGCCAGATCGACCTCCTCCAGCCGCAGGGGTTGCCTGGTGGTGCGTGACAGGTCCAGCATGGCGTCGATCAGTATGTTCATCCGGGTGGCCGCGTCGTCGATCACGCTCAGGTAATGCTCCGTCTTGAGGTCCGATGTATCGGTGAGGCGGTTACGCAGCAGGGCGTTGAAGCCCTTGATACGGCGCACCAGCGTCCGCAGATCGTGCGACACGCTATAGGCGAAAGCTTGGAGTTCGCCGACTGCCACCTGCAACTCGGCGTTGCTGCGGGCCAGCTGCCGGACCCCCTCGGCCCGCTCCAGTGCCAGATTCAGGCTGCGGCCCACCGCCCGGAACACCGCCCGCTCGCGTTCCGACCAGTGGGTCTGGCGGCGTGCAGCCATGATCAGCATGCCCGTCATGGTTTCGCCCTGGAAGAACGGCTGAAAGGCCACAGCCTCGTAAACGGCGGCGCCCGGGCGCCAGTTCGGGTGTCCCTTGATCTCCTCAAGAAAGACGCTCTGGCGGGTGCGCTGCGCCTCCTCGAAACCCGGATCGCTGGGGCGGTAACCCGCCTGGGCCTCGGCCAGCAGGTCTGCCGGGAAGTCGGGGGGCCAGACCCTGATCCGGAACACCTCGCCCTCGCGCTCAGAGTATGTCACGTCCATGTCGTGGGCCTCAGCCAGCACCGCCGCCGCCTGTCGGATCAGCGCCAGCACGTCGGTCTCGTTGCCCATCAGGTCGGTCAGCGCCGTGAACGCGGCCAGCGCCGCGCGCTCCTCCTGCAACTGGAGGTTCTGTTCTGCGCGGTCCAGTGCCAGGCCTAGGCTGCGCCATGGTTTCGAGCAGAGTGCGCTCAGTGGCGGTCCAGGTCTTTGTCTTCCTTGAACAGAGCCAGGGCCAGCACGCCGCGGACCTGCTGGCTGACCAGAATGGGCAGGGCGGCGGTGGCCCCCAGGTGACTGTCCATTTCCCCCAGCCGATCGGTGTCCAGCCGGTCATGGTCCTGGTAGTGCGCCTGCCCTGTTTCCAATGGGCGACGCAGATTGAGGGTTGAGCGGTACGGCAGGCCCGCATCCACGGCGCGTTGCAGATCGTCATTGCGCATCGAGCCGACCTGTGCCCGGATCCGGAAGAGGCCATCGCCGCCTTCCCCGTTCTCGTGTTCGTAAGACATCGCGAACCCCGGCGGCATCTGCGACAGCATGATTTCCAGAGACCGCCCAACCAGCAAGCGTGCAGCGCTGTCCAGCTCGTGCGACAGCGTCTCGAAGGCCTCGAGCGCCCGCGTCCGGGCCAGCAGTTCGGCGTTCTGCTCGGCCTGTTGCCGGGCACCCTCACCGCGTTCCACGGCCAGCGTCAGGCTGCGCCCCAGCGCCCGCATCAGGCCCCGGTCCCGGCTCTGCCACTGCTCACCCAGGCGCAGCCCCACGGTAAAGATGCCGCGTACCTCCTGCCCCACCACCGGGTAGATACACACCGGGCCGAAGACATCGGTGTTCTCGATTTGCTCGCGCGCCGCGTTCCAGCCGTCGATGAACACCGGCTGCCGGGTTTCCAGCGCACGCGTGAAGGACGGAACGTTCAGCGGCAGCCCGGCGCGGACCATGTCGACCTGTTCGGGCGTCATCTCGTCTGTCCAGCTCAGGGCCTTCCACAGTCCGTCCTGAATCTCGTAGTACGCGCCGCTGTACTCGGTGAAATGCGCGTCCTCACCGTGTAGGCCTCCCGACTGAGGGCCAGCACATCGGTCTCACGGGCGGCCCGTTCCGTGAAAGCGGTAAAAACCTCCAACGCCGCCGTCTGGTCTTCGAGTTGCCGCTTCATCCTGTCCTGTCTATTTGCGCGTGGCGCAGTGCCGCAGGCCCAGCCCCAGGGCGCCCGCCACGGTGCGGAAGGTGGCCTGGCCAGCCTCGTTCCAGTCCTGCCCGTCGGCCAGTGTCACACGCAACAGGCCACAGGTTTCGTTTTCCTGGACGCAGGGATAGAGCGCCCCTGCACCTGCGGGGGCCAGCGCGCCCAGGTCAAGCCCGGGCGACAAAGAATGACCGAAAAAGATCGGCTCCTGCCCGCTGAGAACGTGCAGCAGCGCTGGTGAATTGACGGTAAAACCGTCCTCCTGCGCCGTCTGGTCTACGCCACCCACCGGCTGCCAGCGATCCGAGTCTGCCTCCAGGGTGAACAACGTGACGGTCACGTCGCCAAGCGTCTGTCTCAACACCTCGGTTATCCGCTGCAATTATTCTGGCAGCTCGGCGGTTTGTGTCAGGTCTTCGGCGAAGCGCGAGAGGATCTCCAGCACGGCCAGATGGTCCGCAGAGCGGTCCGCTCTGGCCGCAGGGGTCATGGGTGCACCGTGCTGTCAAAGTGCCGGCAGCGAATTCCCCGGGCTCCTTTCTCTGGTGTCTCTCTTCTCACAACGTTCATGGCAGTCCCCGCAGCCGTTCACGAACCTGTTCCTGGTCGTACTTTTGCCAGTAGGTCTGCGGTTTCAGCGCCAGCGCCCCCTCAAGAAGATGACGGGCCTCCTGCCGCAGACCTGTGGCGCGGCGGACGTCCTGACCGGCCAGCAGCAGCAGGCTGTCGGCGTAGCTCAGGCGAAAGAAGATCTCGCCGGGGGCCAGGGCGATGGCTTTCTGGTGGCTCATGCGCATGGTGTCCTCACTAGCACCGGTGGTCAGGACCACCAGGGCGCCGAGGCCCAGCGCCTGTGCGTGCCAGGTGCCCAGACCCATCCAGGCGCGGGCCTGCGCCGGGTCCAGTTTCAGGGCCTGCTCGAACAGCCGCCGGATCTCCAGGCCCGTCCGGGTGGCCCGCACCACGCCAGCGCCCTGCAATTGCAGCGCCAGCGCGTTCGCCAGTTCCACGTACCCTTCAGCGGCGCGGCCGTCAGCGGCCACGGCCGCCCGCGCGGCAGCCTCCGAGGCCGCGTACAGCCTCTGTTTTTCGGGCCTGCCATCCACAAGGACCGACTGCCCCACGTAGGCGCGGGCCAGTAAGCTCAGGGCGGGCGCGTCCCGATTGTCCCGGAGCAGCGCAACGGTCACGCTGGGCTGGCCCCGGTTCAGAGCAGCCAGGGCGTCGTCCATGGGCGCGGTCAGACCGGAAGCGGTGAGCAGCAGGGCGGCAGTCAGGATAGTCATCAACACTTTAGACAAGAGGGTTCTCCAGATGTTCGCTCAGCCGCGCCACGACGTACTCGGCATCCGGTCCGGCTGAACGAATGGTACTGGAAGCGGCCGTCCGCTGGCCCGGCAGGCCGACGAAAGCGAGCCCGGGAAGGGCCGTGCTGATGCCCAGGCGTTGCTGCGGCTCGCCGTGCCGGTCCAGGGCCGCGAGGGGCAGATACTCTCCGTTCCAGCGGTATCCGGTCGCGTAGATCACGCTGTCTACGGCCTCTTCCTGGCCATTGGACCAGCGGACGCCTGTGCGCGTAAAGCCCTCAAAGAGCGGCCGCAGGTCAGGATTGTCGCTGCTCAGCGCGGCCCTCAGTCCTGGCACCGCGACCACTGGATGCACGTCTGGCACGCGTCCCAACACGCCGAGGGGGAGTTTCTCGATGCCTGTCCACGCCAGCCAGTCGGTCAGGTCCCGCCCGAGCGGACGCTGTGGGAACAGTTGCGGTGCCCGGCGCACGGCCAGCGTCACCCGCGCCACCTGACCCAGTTCGGCGGCAATCTGCGCAGCGGAGTTGCCCGCCCCGACGACGATCACGCGCTGCCCCGCGAAGGGAACGGGACGGCGGTACTGCGAGGCATGCAGCGCCTGCCCCTGGAATTCGCCCGCTCTGGACAGATGCGGCCAGTGCGGCTGCCCGAAGGTGCCGGAAGCACAGATCACGGCCCTCGCCGTCCAAGTCCGGCCATCCCTTGCCGTAATTTCAAACAGCTTCTTGACATGCCGGACCGCCACCACTTGCGCTCCCCGCCGTACCGGAAAGCTGAAATGGGCAGCGTAGGTCTGCAGGTAGGCGATCATCTCCCCGCGAGAGGGGTAATGGTGCGGGTCACCGCCGAAGGGCAGTCCCGGCAGCGCGGAGTGGTGGGCAGGCGTAAAGAGGGTCAGACTGTCGTAGTACTCCGGCCACGAGCCGCTGGCCGCAGCGCCCGCCTCCAGAACCTCGAAACTCAGATGGCGGCGCTGCAACGAGTAGGCAGCGGCCAGTCCGGCTGACCCAGCCCCGATCACCACAGCGTCCAACATATGCCCCTCCTTTCAGTCTGGCGCGGCGGTGCGAGGACTGATCGTATGCCCACCACCTTAGGCATGGTTTGCGGCCTGTCCGGGACGACATTGGCCGAAGGCTGGATCATCTACTACCAACCCCAAGTCGGTCCGCCGCACGGCCTCCCCGAAAGTTGAGTACGCGACGGGCAGCAGCGCCAGTTTTGCGGGATGAAAATGCAGCCGCGCCGGCAGGCTAAAGATCTGGATCAGCTCCACGGCGCATCCCCATCACCTGTGCGCCAACCACCCGCAAACGCACTGGGGAGCCTAGCAGACCCTGAAGGTCAACGAGTTTCACGAAGTCAGGGGCGTGCTCAGTGCGGGCGCGGTTCAGGCGGGCAAAGTCGTAGTCCACCACCTCGTGCCCGCCGGACCTCTTCACGGCTGTGCCTGGGTCGGGCTCCAATGGGCGATCTCGGGCTTGGTGTGGGTCACGCAGGGAATGTCCCCCACCCGGGTGGCAGGTGCGCACAGGGCAGTCGCGCCGTGCGTGAACATCGGCCCGCCTACCACGTCGCCCGCCCCACACAGGTGCGAATACGAGGTGGACTGCATGTTGGATCTAACCTTCAGGCCCTGGTCGTCGAATTTGGCCCCGATGACTTCCATGCCCAGCCTCTGCACACGCGGCGCCTTGCCCACGGCCACCAGCAGGTGCGTCCCTCCACGGACTGGCGTCTATCAGTTGCAACCGCACCCCTGATTCGCTAGAACCCGTCGCTAGCACAAATTTCTCGGCCATGATGGTGCGGATCTGGCCCCTGTGCCTGACCTCCAGCACATGCGGCGACACGAACACGGAATGATCGCCGACCACCTGTACGCCGCGCGCCTCGATGGACTCCGGCGAATCCACGTCCCTGAAACCGTTGATGATCCAGTGTATCTCGGCCCGGACGGTGGTCCAGTCCGGCGGTCAGTCCCAGTGCCCCACTCTGGCGGGCCGCATGGGCGGTCCTGGACATCGATAGCAGCGTCTTCGATGGAATGCAACCGGTGAAGGTGGATTCACCGCCGGTTAGCTCGCGCTCGATCAGCAAGACGCGCTGGCTGTTGGAGGCGGCCAGGTGCGCGGCAATCAGGCCGCCGGACCCCGTGCCGATCACCGCCACATGGCTTTCAAGGGGGTAGTGCCTTCTGATGCGGAATGGCCTAGCCGTAGCGCTGGGGGTCCGGCGTGGATGGGGTACTCATGGTGTCTCCCGCCCCAGTCTGTCTGCCGGGTGACTGTCAAGGCGAGTGCTATTTCTTGGACCGAGCCGGGACGGTCACGGGTCAGTCCGTTGGCGTCCAGCGCTCCTGGGACGGTCCAGAGCGTGGCTTGCCCGTCAGAGTGACGCGGGCTTCACCCCAGCATTTCCAGCGCCAACCCCAATAACTCGTCCGGCGCGTCGAAGTGGTGGCGGCCCGGCAACTGCCGGACGCTGCTCGCCACACCTGGCCAGGCGTCGGCGAGTTGCTGGGACTGCCACAGGAACGATGGCGACTCGTCCTCCCCCACGGCCACGGTGAACGGTGCGGCGCTCGTCGGGCGCAGGAAAGCGGGACTGAGGGCGCGGGCCTCCGTCTCCGAGAGTCGCAACACCGGCTGCAACTCGGTGCGGCGTAGCGGTCCCAGATCGTAAAGTCCACTGACGCCAATCCCACCCGTCAGCGTGACTCCGGGCAGGCCCTCGGCAGCCCAGTCGGTGGCGTGGACCATGGCGGCCAGATGTGCCCCGGCAGAATGTCCGGCCACGATCAGGGGTCCTGGATAGCGGGCGCCGACAAACGCCGTGGCCCGCCGTGCCTGACCCACGATGCGCGCCAGCGTCACGGTGGGCGTCAGGTCATAGCTCATGACCCCCACGCGCAGGCCGGCCCCCAACAGCGGAGGGGCCAGGTACGAGAAGGTGTCCTTGTAGAACGCTTGCCAGTAACCGCCGTGAATGAACAGCAGGGTGGCCCGCGCCGCGCCCTCCGGCGCGAAAACGTCGAGCCGCTCGTGCTCTCCTGCGCCGTAAGCCAGTTCAGCAGGCAAGCGTTCCTCCCGAACGGCGGCGCTGTCCCGCTGCCAGGCTGCGACGATGATGTCGGCATGCGGCACCCGGCGACTGGGCATGTACTCTCCGTTAATGGCTACGTCGAACAGACTCTGGGGCTGCGTCATCCTGCGGGGTCTCCTGGGGAGTGAGGGAGATGAATCTGGGAAAAGACAAAGGAGCGTTTGGAAAATTCTGTCTCAGATACTCTAGAGTCGCTCAAGAGTTCGGGACAGTTCACCGCGCCGGAGGCCCGCTTATGGACGAATCACAGGACATGCAGACGCTCTTGGAGCTGACGGAAAACTGGCACGGCGGCGATGTGGGCCGCACGGAACTGGTCTCGGCGCTGCGCCGTGTGACCGACGATTCCGGCGAACTGATCCGCACCCTGATCACGCAGCTCAGTCGGGGGGCCAAACGGGCAGGGCACGGCGAGGAGCATGCCGAGAATACCGACGCCTGGCGACAGGAGCTGATGGCCTGCCGCGCCCGCTCGTGGCCGTATCCGCACAGCGCAGGCCTGCTGGTGGGGCCGCACGTCCTGATCCTGACCGATGGTGACCAGGGCGTGCTGCTGCGCGCCGGGCGCCTGAGGGTGCTGACCCCCAGCGTCAGCGCCTCGCTGCTGCTGCTGTGCCAGACCATCGTGATGGCGCAGCACTCGCTGGACGGCAAGATCGTGGGTCAGGCCCGCTCTCAGCGCATCGAATCGGCCTCCACCTCTCTGTCGGAAATTGACCCGATCCGCTAGGGCCAGCCCAGATCCGGCCCCATTCCCGGTGCTGTGCGGGTTCGGCTTCCCTTCAATGCCTCCCACCTTCAATCGACGGACAGTTCCCCCACTGAGGCAGCGCTTCTGGGCTGTCTGTCCACCCGCCTGCTGGCCGCGCAGGAGATGAAAGGAGCCCATGACCCACGCCCTAACCACCGAACAGACTCTGATCCGTGTCCAGAACCGCCTGACCGAACTGCGCGCGTGGCGTGATCTCGCTTCCGTTCCCCTGGACATGACCTTTCGCTGGAGCGGCGGCGAGCAGCCCATCGCCGAGGGGGAAGCGTGGCCCGCCCGTGAACTGCCCGTGACCTTCAGCGCCACGGTCAACCTTCCGCACGAGTGGCAGGGCCAGCCTGTGGTCCTTGACCTGTCGGTGGGGGGGGAGGCGCTGGCCCTGCTGGACGGGGTGGCCCGCGGCGGTCTGAATCCCTATCACTCCGAGCTGTGGCTGGAGGCGGGCGGCCCGTCCACCCTCCAGCTTCAAATCGAGGCGGTGCCACGCGGCCTGTTTGGCTCGCCCGAGTACGCGCCCAGGCTGGAACGCGCCCGGCTGCTGCTGCCGGATCCCCAGGTGCGTGCCGTGGTGGAAGATCTCGAAGCAGCACACGAGGCAGCCGCGGCGCTCCTTCAGGGCGGACGCGGCGACATTGCCGAACTGATCGCCGATGCCCTAAGCGACGTACTGAACAGCGTTCCTGTGCCCCGTGGCGGGGGCGCAGCCTACCTGACGCGGGCCTGGCAGGAACCCCGGTTGCGCGCCAGCCTGCGTCAGCAGTGGGACGAGTGGAATTTCACTGGCACCCCTCTGCCTTACCCCGACGCGGATCGCCCGGCGCTCGAGGAGGCCCGCAAGGAGTTGGCCACTCGCCTGAACGCTATCCGGGCGCGGTATCCCGCCGCCGGACAACTGGCGCTGTCGGGCCACGCGCATATCGATCTGGCGTGGCTGTGGCCGCTGAAGGAAACCCGGCGCAAGATCCGGCGCACCTTCGCCACCGTCCTGTCGCTGATGGAACGGTACCCCGACTTCACCTTCAACCAGTCTTCCGCACAGATTTACGCGTACATAGAGCAGGATGACCCTGCGCTGTTCGCTCGCATCCAGCAACGCGTGCAGGAAGGCCGCTGGGACGTGGTGGGCGGCATGTGGGTGGAGCCGGACGGCAACCTGATCTCCGGCGAATCTTGGGCCCGGCAATTGCTGTACGGTCAGCGCTACTTCCAGTCGCGTTTCGGCCAGCGGGCGCGGGTGTGTTGGCTGCCCGACACCTTCGGCTACGCGGCAAATCTGCCGCAACTGCTGCAGGCGGCAGAGATCCCGTATTTCTTCACCACCAAGCTCACCTGGAACGAGACCAACAAGTTCCCGTATGACCTGTACCGCTGGGAGGCGCTGGACGGCACGCAGGTGCTGGCCCACAGCTTCCGCAACCCTGGCCAGGGTTACAACGGTACGCTGGGGGCTCCCGACGTGCTGAACACCTGGCAGAACTTTGGCGGCAAGCGCCGTCACGACGCTTCTCTGTTCAGCTTCGGCTGGGGCGACGGCGGCGGCGGCCCCACCTCCGAGATGCTGGAGCGCTACGATCGCCTGCGCGACTTTCCCGGCCTGCCCCGTCTTCAGATGACGCGCGTGGCCGAGTTCTACGGCGGAGTGGATGAGGACACGGCGCTGCCTGTGTGGGTGGGAGAACAGTACTTCGAGCTGCACCGGGGAACCTACACCACCCAGGCGCGCATCAAGGAATTGAACCGCGCCCTGGAGCATGCTCTGGGGGACGCGGAGACGGCCTGTGTCCTGGCGTTCAGGCTGCTGGACAGGCCCTATCCGCGCGGGACCTTGCAGGGCCTGTGGGAAGTGCTGCTGCGCAATCAGTTTCACGACATCCTGCCCGGCTCCGGGGTGCGGGCGATTTACGACGATGCGCGCCGGGAACTGGTGGAGGCGCTGGCACAGGCCGAAACGCTCCGAGACGATGCTCTGCAGGCCCTGAGCAACGTCCACGGCACCGGTGAGCGCGTGGTGGTGTGGAACCTGAGCTGCGACGAGCGTCCACTGTCGCTCCGGCTGCCGGGTCAGTTCGATTTGAGACTGAGCGCCCCCGACGGCACACCGCTTCAGACCGAGTCGGATGAAAATGGCCTGCTGATCACCGGAAACGTCACCGTGCCGGGCCTTGGCTACCTCTGCCTGGGCGTGGATGCGGACCAACCGGTACCGGGCGGCAACTCCGCCCCGAGCCCCCTCACTCTGGAAAACGAGCATCTGCGTGTGGTAGTAGCGCCCGACGGTAGCCTGGAATCCGTGCTGGACCGGACGCTGGGGCGCGAGGCACTGGCCGGGCCGGGCAACCAGCTGTGGCTGTACCCCGACGTGCCGCGTGAGTGGGAGGCCTGGGAACTGGACGCCAGTTACCCGGAAGGTGGCGTGCGCCTGAGCGCTGTGGCGCGGCCTGAACGCCTGCCGGGGCAGCTGGAGCAGGCCATCCGCGTGCAGTACGACGCGCAGGGCAGCCGTGTGACGCAGACTTACCGCCTGCGGGCCGGGTCCCGGCGGCTGGAGATCGACACCGAGGTAGACTGGCAGCCGCGCCGCCTGTTCCTGCGCGCGCTGACACCCCTGAACGTGCGGGCGGCCCAGGCCAGTTTCGAGACCGCGTTCGGTACGGTCGCGCGCCCCACCCACCGCAACACCTCCTGGGAGGCCGCGCAGTTCGAGGTACCGGGCCACCGCTTCGCCGATCTCAGCGAGGGAGATTTCGGCCTGAGCCTGCTGACCACTTCCAAGTACGGCTACAGCGCCCACGGCAACGTGCTGGGACTGAGTCTGCTCAAGGCCCCGATCACGCCCGATCCCAGCGCCGACGCCGGAGAGCATGCCTTTACCTACGCGCTGTACCCGCACGCCGGGGACTGGCGCAATGGCACCTTGCGAGAGGCCCATGATCTGAACGCCCCGCTGCGCGGCTTTTTCACCTCGGAAACGGGAAAGGGCGAAGGCAGCGCACGGCTCTTGGGCATCGGTCATCCGTCGCTGCGCCTGAGCGCCCTCAAGCTGGCCGAAGACGATGATTCGTTGCTGCTGAGGGTCTACGAGTCTCAGGGCACGCGCGGCACAGCTGTGCCAGATGGACTGGGCGTAACGCACTGGACGCCTGTCAACCTGCTGGAAGAGGCGAGCGAGGCAACTCTGGACTTTACGCCGTACCGGGTGCTGAGCCTGAAGGGCCATTAAGCATTCCGCTCCAGTTGTCTTGAAGAAATCCGACATCCCGCCCCCGTCCTGATGGCGGATGCGCCCCGCGCGCCGGTCTGCCACAGTGGGGCGTGGTCTACCAGGAATTTGCGCCAGACCCCCGCCTGGGCCATCTGGTGCGCAACTATTTTCAGGTGTCTGGAAGTCTGCACAGCGCCAGGGAGGAACACCGCTTCCTGCCGGAACGTCTGGTGCGCCTGTCTTTTTCCGCTGGGCAGACCTGGCAGGGTTCGCTGCTGGGCGGCAACATGGACCGGCTGCCGGACGCTCTGCTGACCGGGCTGAGCCTGACGCCGCTGCGGGCGGTCTCCGAGGGCGAGAATAAGGTGTTGGGCGCAGAACTGCTGCCCTGGGGCGCGCGGCAGCTGTTCGGCTGGGACGCCCGCACGGTGTCGCTGGACCTGAGCCTGAAGTATCCGGCGCTGACCCGTGCCCTCGGCTCACTCGTGCGGCTCTCGGCCTGGGAGGAAGCGCGGCAGACGCTGGACGCCTGGCTGCTGGAACTGCTGGCCCAGCGTGGCCGCGAATCGGGGGCGGGCATCCAGGCGGCGGCCACCCTTTACCGCACGCTGGGACAGACGCGCCTGGGGACCCTGGCCGACGAGGTGGGCCTCAGCTCCCGCCAGCTGGAGCGTTTGTTCGTTTCGGAAGTGGGCATCAATGCCAAGACGCTCGCGCGCCTGATTCGCTTCGAGGAAATCCACAACCGGCTGATGGTCGACCCTGACCTCTCGTTGGCCGGACTGGCCTACGAGCTGGGTTTTGCCGATCAGGCGCACCTGACACGGGAGTTCAGGGCGCTGTCGTTCATGACGCCTGGGCTGTTCGGGCAGGTCGTGAGACAGCGGGCCTACCGCTCCAGAGACGATGGGGCCGGGCATCCCTGAGCGTGTCGCGTTTGTTCAAGACCCCGCCAGGCACCCAAATCTAGCCTGAGCGTATGCATGAATCCCCGGTCACAAAAGTCCCGATCCTGTTTCTTCTGGTCACCGCCTTCCTGTTCTCAGTGGGCATCAGTCTGGTGTTTCCGGTGCTGCCGTTCGTGGTGGTGAAGTACGTGCCCCAGGCCTCGCAACAGGCCGCCGTGATCGGCCTTCTGGGCGCCGCCTATGCCTTCTTCTCGTTCTTCTCGTCCCCCGTCCTGGGTGCGCTCAGCGACGCTTATGGCCGGCGTCCGCTGCTGATTCTCAGCTTGCTGGGTTCGGCCCTCGGGTACGTGATTTTCGGTATCGGGGGCAGCCTGGGGATGCTGTTTGCCGGCCGCATCATTGACGGGCTGTGCGCGGGCGGCATGGGAGCGCTGTTCGGTTACGTGGCCGACACCACCCCGCAGGAGGAGCGCGGCAAGGTGTTCGGGCAGATCGGCGCGACGGTGGGCGCGGGCTTTATCGTCGGCCCAGCGATTGGTGGCCTGGCCGCGCAAGTCAGCCTGGGTGCCCCGATGTTTCTGGCGGCGGGCGTGTGCTTGCTGAATGTCCTGTGGGGCCTGTTCATGTTGCCCGAAAGCCTGCCCGCCTCGCGCCGCAGCGCCCACTTCGACGCGGCACACCTCAATCCCCTGAGGCAGCTGTCGGGGGCGCTGGCGCATCCGGCGGTGCGGCGCCTGGTGACCGTCAGCGTGCTGTTCGCCCTGCCGCTGTCCATCCTGCAGGTCACGGCGGCCCTGCTGGGACGTGACACCCTGGGCTGGGGGCCGGCGCAGGCCAGCACTCTGTTTATCCTGGTGGGCCTCAGCGACATTGTGGCGCAGGGTTTTGCGCTGCCGCACCTGCTCAGACTTCTCGGGGAACGTGGCGTGGCCGTGCTGGGCCTGTTGCTGGGGTTTGCCGGAATGCTGGGGATGGCGCTGCTGGTGGTCTTTCCGCACGCCGCCCTGTTGTACGCCAGCACGCTGGCTTTTGCTATTGGCGAAGGCATCTTCAACGCCTCGCAGGGCGCACTGATTTCTATCGCTGCTCCCGCCGAGGCGCAGGGACAGGTGCAGGGCGGCGCGCAGGCGTTAGCCTCCCTAGCGCAGGTGGCGGGGCCGCTCGGTGGCGGGCAACTGTACTCACGCCTCGGTCCCGGCGCCACATACGGCGCAGCGGCGGCGCTGGTGCTGGCAGCGCTGGGCCTGCTGCTGGGACAGAAGCCTGCGAAGGCCGGAGTTGCAGCGGCGTAGGGGAGGGGCCTTTTTCAACGTTCAACGTATGACCACCCTTTGGGCCTCTTCAAACGAAAACCCCCTCCGATGATGGGAGGGGGTTTTCAATCTCAAGGCGGCGCTCAGTCGCCGTGCGCCAGCGTTCCCGTGACCCCAGACGGGGCGTCCGGCTTGACCCTGCGGCGCTCGAACTGCCAGAACACGGTGGGCACCACGTAAAAGGTCAGCAGGGTGGAGGTCACGACGCCGCCCAGAATCACGATGCCTAGGCCCCGCCGGAATTCCGCGCCGTCGCCCTGTCCGAGAATCAGGGGAATGCTGATCACCAGCACCGTCAGCGTGGTCATCAGAATCGGACGGAAGCGCAGTTCGGCGGCCTCGATGAGGGCTTCTCGCAACGGCAGGCTGCGGGCGCGCTCGGTCACGAATTCCAGGTACAGAATGGAATTCTTGGTGGACAGGCCCAGCAGGATCACCATGCCCAGCACCGTGATCACGTCCAGATTGACCCCGAACAGGCCCAGCGTCCACAGCGCGCCCACAATTGCGATCGGCACTGGCAACAGCAGGTAGATAGGGTAACGGAACGAGTTGAACTGGCTGCCCAGCACCAGGTACGTCAGCAGGATGGAGGTCACCATGATGATCGGTCCGAAGAAGACCAGATCCTTGGTCAGGCCCGCGCTGCCGAACGCGCTCGCGTTGCCCAGCGTGACGCCATTCCTGAGCAGGCCGGCGTCGGCCACGCGCTTTTCCAGCTCGGCCTGATACGCGAACGGGTTGGGGCCGCCCTGGACCAGGTTGATGTCCAGCGTGGACGTGTAGGCCTTGTTCAGGCGGCTCAGGGTGGCCGGCGCCTGGCCCACCTGGAAGGTGCCCAGCCCGCTGAGGGGCAGATTGGCATTGAGCGCGGAGGAATACACCGTCTGGGACAGCAGGCTCTGCTCGTCGCGGATCAGCGAGGGGTCCAGCCGCACCACGATGTCGACGCTCTGGTCACCGTCACGCACGCTGCCCGCCACGCTGCCGTCGTTGTAGGTCCGCAGCGCCTGCGCCACGTCGCTGGCGCTCAGGCCAGTGCCGGACAGTTTGTTGGCGTCAGGAATGAAGGTGCGCTCCTGGGTGGTGGCGCTCAGGCTGCTTGTGATCGTGCGGATGTTGGGATCCTGGCGCAGCAGACGGACCACGTCGCGGTTGCGCTCCAGCAGCAGGCTCTGGTTGGGGGCGGTCAGCGCCAGCGTCATGTCGGCGCTGCCGCCGGGGCCGGCCTGCTGGGAGGCCACCGTCAGTTCCGCGCTGGGGCGATCCGCAATCAGCGGGGCAAGCAGTTTGCGGTACTCGGCGCTCAGTGCCTCCAGCCCGGCGCGTTCCTCCTTGGGCACCAGCGTCAGGGTCAGGCTCGACGCATTGGCACTGTTGCCGCCCACCAGGCTGCCGTTCCCAACGCTGGTCTGCACCAGACGCACCTCGTCCCTGGCCAGCAGCCTGTCCTCGATCTGGCGGGTCAGGGCGTTGGTGGTGGCCAGATCGGTACCGACCGGCAGCTTCAGGTCCACATTTAGAATGCCGCTGTCGGTCTGCGGCACGAAGGCGAACCCCAGCCTCGGCGCGATCATCGCGACGCTGCCCATGAAGGCCAGGGCCGCCAGCATGACCATCCAGGGGCGCTTGAGTGCGCTGCCCAGACTGCGGGCATATGCGCGGGCGGTGCCTTGCACGGCGTTGAGGGTGATGCCGTGCAGGGTGCCGGTGAGCGCCTCCAACACGGCGTACAGCACGCTCAGGACGTAGCGTACCAGCGTCAGCACGACCGGGGCCAGGATCACGGCCAGCGCCAGCGTGACCGGCAGCGGAAGGCCGCTGCGGGACAGGGCCAGCGCTCCGATGGCGCCGCCCAGCGCCAGCCCCAGGAAGCCGGGCACTGTCCGCACACCCACCAGTGACCGCCGGAACAGTTCGGGCAGGCGGGCGAGGACGCCGGGCAGATCGCTCCACGCCACCGCCCTTGTCTCGGTGGTGTAGGTCATGCGGACGGTCAGGAACAGCAGACTTTCGAGCCACGACAGCGTGATGGCCGCCGCGATGCCCAGCCCGAACTGGCTGAAGAACTGGCCCAGGATACCGGGAAAGAAGCTCAGCGGAATCAGGACGGCCAGCAGCGAGAACGACGCGGCGGTCACGGCGGAGAAGACCTCGCTGGCCCCGAGCAGCACGCTGCGCACCGGGCTGTATCCCATGTCGCGGTAGCGCTGCACGTTCTCGGCCACCACGATGGAATCGTCCACCACGATGCCAATCGCCACGATGATCGCCAGCAGCGAGATGATGTTGAAGGTGAAGCCTAGCACCCCGAAGAGCAGCGGCGCGGCGCTGATCGAGATCGGAATGGCGAGAATCACCGCGAACACCGTGTTCAGGCGGCCCAGAAACAGCAGGCAGATGATGCCCACGGCGCCCACGGCGATCAGGAATTCCTTGAAGGTGTCCGAGACGGTGGCGCGCGTTTCACGGGTGGTGTCGCTGGCGAGCTTGAGGCTGTAGCCACGGGGCAGCGGCTGTTCCTTCATGGCCGCCAGGACGTTGTCGGTCACGGCCACCGAGTTGGTGCCCGAGGCCTTGCGCACCGAGAGCAGCACGGCGGGCTGACCGTTGACCCGCGCGAAGGAGGTGGCCGACGCGCTGCCGTCACGCACGCTGGCGACATCGGCCACGCGCAGCCCGGTGGCCGGATCGACGATGATGCGGCCCACATCGGCAGCGCTGCGCGGCGTGTTGCGCGTGCTAAAGCCTGTGGTGCTGCCGCCCTGCGTGACCGTTCCGGCAGGCAGGTCCAGCGCCGAGCCGCCGATGGCCCCGGTGACGCGCGCGGGCGTCAGGTTGTAACTCTGCAATCTGGCGGGATCGAGCAGCACCTGAATCTTGCGCTCCGGTCCGCCCGACAGGTTCACGTCGGCCACACCCTCAACGCGCTCCAGCCGGGGGACCAGGGTGTCCTCGGCGAAGGCCGTCACGTCGTCGGGTCTGGCGCTGCCGCCCAGCAGGGCCAGCGACAGGATCGGAGTGGCGTTGGGATCGAACTTCTGAACGACCGGGGCCTCAGCGCTGCCGGGCAGAACGCCGCGAATGGCGGCCACCGCCTGCGACACGCTGTTGGCTGCCGAGTCGATGTCGGTGTTGTCGGCGAAGGTGATGATCACCGCCGACTGGTTGCTCACGGAGGTGGTGTTGATGTCCACCACGCCGGCCAGGGTACTGACCGCGTCCTCGATCTTGCGGCTGACCTCGCGGTCCACCTGATCGGGATTCGCACCCGGATAGGCCGTACTGACCGCCAGCACCGGCACCTCGAAGTTGGGCAGCAGTTCCACGCCCAGCCGGAACACCGACACCAGCCCCAGCAGCGCCACCAGCACGAAGATGCCGATGGAAAAGACGTAGTTGCGAACGCTGAAGCGCACGAAGGGATTGATTGCCGGTTCCGGTGTGCCGTCGGGCAGCGTGCCGCGCGGGGCGTTCAGTTCATCGGATTCGTGGGTGCTCATGGCGCGTCGCCCCCCGTCTCGCCCTCTTCGGCCTCGTCAGCCGCCGTGGGCGCGGCCCCGGCCACCGAGATGGCCGCGCCGTCCTGCAGGCTGGCGGGCAGCGGATTGATCACGGCCACCCCCGCGTTCAGGCCGTCCACGGCCAGTTGACCGCCGGATTCGGCGATCACGCGGATCACCCGGCGCTCGGCCTTGCCGTCTGCCGCCACGTAAACGGCGTTCTCGCCGTCGTCCACCTGCACGGCGCTGCTGGGAATCAGCACGCCGCTGCCCAGATTGGCGCGGTAGCGCACCTGGGCCGCCGCGCCCACCGGCAGCTTCTCGCCGCCCTGAATGCGCGCGGTGATGGGCACCAGTCGGTCACTGCCCGCGATGCCGGGGCTGCCCTGCACGGTAGCCACGTAATTGACACCGCCGTAGCCCAGATTGAGCTGGGTGCCGTCGGTCAGGGCAAAGGCGTCGCTGCTGGGAATGCTGAACTTGGCGCGGATGCTGCCAGGATCGACCAGCCGGAAGACGGGCGTCCCCTGTCCGGCGAACTCGCCCACCTTCGCGCTGATGTTCGCCACCGTTCCATCGAAGGGCGCCTTGACGGCGGTGCGGGCCAGGTTTTCCTCGGCCTGCCTGACACCCGCCTGCGCCGTTTCCAGCGCCACCTGTTGCAGCGGCACGCTGCCCTGGGCGCTGCGCCCGTTCTGTGTCAGGTTGTTCTTTGCGGCAGACAGGCCCGACTGTGCCTGCGCCAGCGTGGCCCGCGCCGCCTGCAGGTCCGCCAGACTGATCCCGCCCAGCCCGTACAGCGTCTCGGCGCTCTGGGCGTTTTGCTGCGCTTGGGCCAGCGTGGCCTCTGCCGAAGAGACTGCGGCAGACAGCGAGGCGCTGGCATTGGCCGTGGAGTCGCGGGTCTGTTGCAGGTTGATCTGGGCCTGCTGGAGCTGGAGGCGGGCGTTGTCCAGCGCCTGTTGCTGCTGGGTGTCGTCCAGCTGCAACACCACGGCCCCGGCGCTCACCTGTTCACCCTCGTCGGCCAGCACCCGCGTCACGGTGCCGCCGCTTTGGGTGGCCACCTGTGAATCCTTCTGCGCCGTGATGATGGCGCTGGCGCTGCGCTGCACGTTCAGGGTGCCCTCCCTGGCCGTGACCACCTGCACGTTCAGCACGGTGGACTTGGCGGGGGCGGTGGTCAGGTCATTGCCTGTGGACTTGGCCTGCTCGCCTGGCTGTGAGCACGCTGCCAGCAGCAGGGGCAGGGTCAGGAATGGAAGCAGCCGTCTCATTTTGCCAGTCCGGTCACGTCCACGCCGGAGGCCGCCCCCAACGCCGCGAGAGCCTTCCACAGCCCGTCCTGCGCCTGAACCACCGCGAAGTCAGCCTGCTGCGCCTGAACCTCGGCCTGCTGGACCTCCACGGCGGCGGCGGTCCCGGCCTTCAGGCGGGCGCGCGCCTGGGTCAGGGTGGTCTGGGCATTGGTGCTCTGCTGACGGGCAATATCCACCTGTTCCTGGGCATTCTGCACGGCGCGGTAGGCATCGCGTACGCCTGTCGACGCAGCCTTCACGGCGTCATCCAGACTCCGCTGAGCGTTGGCCTGGGCCGTGCGGGCGTCTTCCAGGGTCCGGGCGGGTGTGTAGTCATTGTCGGCCAGCCTGACCTGCAGCGCCGCGAAGCTCAGGCCGTTGCTGGCCTGGCTCAGCGAGGGCAGGCGTTTGTCCAGTCCCGTCTGAAGCGTGGCCAGGCTGGTGCCCAGCTTGGGCGGCGCGGGCGGATCGGCCAGGGTCAGGGCCGTGCCGGTGGGCAGGCCAAGGGTGCGGGCCAGCCCGGCTTTCAGTACAGGAAGCTGCGCCTGCGCGTCGGCCAGGGCCTGGGTGTCGCTGTTCAGGCTGGTCTGGGCGCGGTTCACGTCGAGCTGGGTGGCGACCCTGGCAGCCAGGCGGGCCTGCGCGATCTGCAGGTTGCGTTTGTCCAGCGCCACCTGTGCGCTGTTCAGGGCAATTCGCCCGCCTGCCTCGTAGGCCGCCAGGTACTGCGAGATGACGGTCTGCGCGACGTTCAGTTTGGTGCTGTCCAGCGTGATGGCGGCCGCCGCGTTGTCCTGCTCGGCCTGGGTCAGCGTGGTGATGATGCTGGTGGGATCGGCGCGCACGGCCCGCAGATTGGCCTGGGCCTTTTGCAGGTTGGCGCGGGCAGTGGTGACGTCCGGCCCGCTGGCGAGGGCGCGGGAGACGGCGCCCGACAGGGTCAGCTTCACGGCGTCCTGCGCGGCGGCGTGGCCCAGACTCAGGGCGAGCAGGACGGTTAGGATGCGGACTGTGGGGGTGTGGTGGGTCATGGTTGGCCTCCGGAGGTTTCGGTAGATGGGCTGGGTTCGGTGGGCGGTGGGACTGGCGTTGCGCCGGGTGATGGGGGAGGGGAGACCTGGGCCGGAGCAGGCGTGGTGGGCAGCGCCGGGAGCTGGCCCAGCAGCACCGGATCCAGTTCGCCCGTCGCCTGGAGCAATTGCAGCGCGGCCAGTGCCACGGCAGCGTTCTGGGCGTCCAGGGCGTTCTGCGCCTGCATCACGCCCAGTTCAGCCTGTGAAACGTCCAGCGGCGTCGCCAGCCCAGCGTCCACGCGGGCGCGCGCGCTGGCCAGCGCAGTCTGGGCACGGGTCAGCGCGGTCTGCAGGCTGGTCAGCCCGCCCAGCTCGTCCTTATAACCAGATAGTCGGGTGCGCACATCAAGTTCCACCCCCTGCCGGGCGGTGCTCAGGCCCAGTTGCGCCTGCTGCAGGCCCTGAACGGCCTGTGCCAGCTCGCCAGCTGCCGCGCCGCCCAGCAGGGTGTATGTGCCGCTCAGCGACAGCGTGACCCCACCAGGAATATCGCCAGTGTCCTTGAGCGGAATGCTGGCCTGGACGCCCAGCACGCCGGTCTTGGCGTTCAAGCTGCCGCTGACCACCCGGCCCGAGCCGCCCTGACCGTCGCTGAGCTGTCCGGCGCGGATACCGGCGGTCAGGTCCGGCAGGCGGGCGTTGCGCTGGGCAGCGGCCAGCGCAGCCTGCGCGTCGGCCAGCGAGACCTCAGCGCGCGCGATTTCCGGACGGGCATTCAGGGCGCGGGCCAGCAGGGTGTTCAGGTCATTCGAGGGATTCAGCGTGGGCAGGCCGCCCAGGCTCCTCAGATCGGTGGGCAGCGTCAGGGGCTGCCCCAGCACGCGGGTCAGTTGTGCGGCGGCCAGGGTCACGCCGCGCGCCGCCTTCTCGCGCGCGGCCTGGGCCGATTCCAGGGCAGCCTGGCGCTCCAGCACAGCTTCCTCGGTGATCAGGTTTTGCGAGCGCTGTTCGTCCGCCACAGCCCGTAGCCGGGCACTCAGGGCCAGTTGCGCGTCGGCCTGGGCCAGTCCGGTCACGGCGCTTCGCGCTCCGGCAAAGGCCTGTGCGGCTTGAATGGTCAGCGTGGCGCGGTTGTCGCGTAAGGTGACCGCCGATGCCGACAGCGCCCGTTCGGCGCTACGAACCGCCTCGCGGGCGGGAGACCATGGCAACACGTTCAGGGCGGCGCTGACATTCAGTGAGGCGCTGCCCTTCCACTCGCCAGTGTCCCACGGCACCTTGACCAGGCTGCTGTCAACTCCCACGCTCAAGGACAGGCCTGCGCGGGTGCGGGCGCTGTCTAGCGCGAGTTGCGCGGCGCGGTAGGTCAGGTCTGCCGATTGCCAGCCGGGCGACTGCCGCAGCAGGGTCAGGACGCCGTTCAGCGTGAGCGGTGCGGCCTGGACCTGTGCCGTGGAGGAGGGCTGTTGTAAAGCGGGCGTTGTTGAACCTGACGGGGGTGGTGTCGGGGTCTGGGCCTGGCCCGGGGTGTGCAGTCCCAGACCTAGAAGCGCCGTGAGAAACAGTGCGGAAAAACGTCGCGTCATGGAGTAAACCTCAAACGAACACAGGACGGATGGGAGGGGCAAGCTAGGAATCTTGGCGGGGTTTGTGCAGTGGTTACTTACTTTCGGGCCAGATGCTACACCCTGTCCTGCCCTGACAACACCATCTAAAGGTGGAACATCCGGGACGGATCGCGTCCCCGGTCACGGGGCCAGTCCTGGCCACAGCAGGTCCAGCATGCCGCGCACGAAGCGTCCGGCGTCCATCGGCTCGCGCCCGGTCTGGCCCATCATGTGTTCCTGATGGACGTAGGTGGTCAGCGCCCCCAGGATGGTCAGTGCCGTGACCTCGGCGTCCAGTGGACGGACCCGCCCCAGGTCCAGCTCGGCCCGCAGATACTGGGCCAACACCTCGGCGTCCTGGCGCACTGGGTTTCCCAGGCGCTCCAGAATGCGGTTGTGTTCGGGATCGTGGCCGCGTGACAGCACCGTCATCAGATTTGGAATGATGGCGGCAGCTTCCTTCAGGAACGCCATGAACGCCCCTTCCAGATTGCGCCGGACCTCACCCTGCCCCAGCCGTTCCAGCAATTCCGCGCGCCAGTGGGCGTAATCGTGCAGGCCGACGGCGGCCTCGAACAGGTCCTCCTTGCTGGCGTAACGTTTGAACAGAGTGCCCTCAGAGATCCCGGCCCGGCGGGCAATTTCGGTTGTGGTGGCGGCAAAGCCCTGTTCCAGGAAGACTTCCCGGGCGGCCTCCACAATCTGTTCATCGGTAATCGTGCGGGGGCGGGCCATAAGTGAGTTTGTACTGCACGAACTCGGGACGGCACTGTGAAACGGGTTACGCAACGTCGAAGGCGGGCGATGCCTCTGGCCCTCTCCCGAAGTATCCGGAATCTGTGTGATGGTGTTGTTTATCTAATTAATCTACCTACCCTGTATAGCTTCGGTGTCAATGGAACAACCGGAACCAGCCTGAACCAACCAAAAGAAAGCGCCCGCTGGGAGGGCGTTGTTTCGCTTTCATCTGGAACGTGGTGAATTTTTGCGGAACGATTTCGTTTTCTGGTTATCGTTCGTTTTGGGTCAAATTACGTGTCAACGGTCAGAGGCTGGTGTGGATGATCCGCACAACTTTACCGATAATTTTGTCGATCCGATCACCGGTGATGATTGCCTGTTGTGGGTCGAGGAATTCAGGGTTGCTGCTGTCAAGAATATTGCCGGGGCGCAGGCGCTTGCAGACGTATCCATCGCCTATCAGGCGCGCGACTACGGCGCTGTTGATCTCGCCCTCTAGACGCCGATCTACGATTACCAGGTCGTCCTTGTATATAGGGTGCGTTCCACCAGCCATAGAATCGCCCACGATGCGGAAAGCGAGCAACTCGCGTCCAGTGGCAAATTCGCGCTCAACATAGGTGTAACCGTCAAGCTTGAAGTTCTGGTCGGGGCCAGCGCCAGCGTGGCCAGCGATGGCGATAGGAACTTGAGTGACTTCTGCGGATAGAGGAACGTCTGCGCCTGGGGCTTCAGGGTCAATGAGATACAGCAGCTCGTGCGTGGGGCGTTCCAGGACCGTTGCGAGCCTAACAAGAGTGTCGAGGCTTGGCTTCATCCAAGCGCCGTTGATTGTCGAGCGCCCGCGCACTAGGTCATAGATGGTGGTGCGCCCGATTCCGACGATGTCAGCGAACTCTCTAACGTTCTCCACGTTGTGCTTTCTCATGTATTCAACAATCAGACCGTTGATCGGTCCGCGCATCTCTGCTGCTTTATTTTTTGCCCCGCGCCGCGTCATGCAAAAAGCATACAGAAAATCCACATACGTGTGTTGATAAATCCGCTTACGCGGATTATGCTGAATGTAAGGAGACAAGATGCTTGGAGAGAAGATTGACCGGCGCAGGCGTGAGCTGAAGCTTTCGCAGAAGCAATTGGCCGACAGAAGCGGGCTTTCTCCGCAATACGTCAACATGTTGATCCATAATCAGCGAGGACAGCGTATTGGAATTGATGCGGCTTACCGACTGGCGAAAGCCCTGCGGGTAAGCCAAAAATTTTTCTCAAGTGAATCCTCTTATGCGGATTCTATGTCCAGGAAAGCGGCCAGGTGAGTGTACTGAGTCCTCACTACTCGAAATCCAGAAAGGTCTGGCTACTCAACATGGCGGAATGTCAGAAGGTTTTTGGCAAGTCGAAACCCACGGTTGAACGTCGATTGGCGCTTCTGCGTAAAGAAGGCCGCCCTGCCTACAGCGAGATGGTCGTTGAACGGCATACAGCAGGGGCAACTCGCGCGAATTACTACGACCCGTCCACCCTGGGCTGGGACATTTCCAGGGCCATGTTGAGCGGGGTGACAGGTGATGGTGTGAGCAGCCTCGCACCATCACCTCACACCATCATCCAGACCTCGCACCATCACGCCCTATTAAGCCCGCCTGACACAGCAAAAGTACCCACAACACTTCAGAGCAGCGATGATCTCGCACCATCACTCGAAATGATGGTCCGAGACTCTCGGACCATCACGGGCCAGTCCAATCAAGTTTCATCTGCGCCGCTGTCGTCTACCGATCTGGATGAAGCAACCGATCTGCGCGAGTCACTTATGCCTGCGCTGACCAAACGCCCAGGCAGCCCTGAGCGTCGTGAGGCTATCGAGCAAATTGCCGCTAGCCAGGACGTCAGTTCGCGGACCATCCGACGTTGGATCAGTGCATTTGAGAGCATGGGCATGGTCGGTCTGGCCCGCGCAGCACGCAAATTACCCCGCATGGACAAAGGGGCGCATCGGCTTCCGCACGAGCTGGTGCAGGTGGTTCAGTCCACGTTGATCAGCAATCCGCCTGGAACGAGTATCCGGAAGATCCACGACATCGTGACGCGCGGAGTGCCAGAGTTGGCACTGGTGCCGCGCAAGAGCGGACGAGTGATCGAACTGTCGGTCGCCACGGTGCGTCGAGTACGTCAGGAAATGCTGGATGACCCCACGTTGCGACTGCTGTTTGCCGACGCCGACGCCCGCAAGGAGTACATCCGCACGTACAGCGGCCAGGTCATGGCGGCGCATGGCAATGACATGTGGCAGATGGACATGACCAGGTGCGACATCATGGTCTACGATCCCGACAAAGACGCCATTTACCGCCCGCGTGTGCAGGCTGTCATTGACGTGTACAGCGGCTGCATCATGGGCATTTCGTTCTCGCGCCGTGAGGATCAGGACCAGGCTGATCTGGTGTTGGCCCGCTCACTCATGCGGAAATACGGCGCATTGGACGCCCACTGGCCCATGCGCGGCGTGGCGCGGCGGCTGTACATCGACAACGGGAAAACGTACAAGAGCGCGCACTTTCACCGGATCGTGTCTGGCATCGGAATGGAGATTATTCATTCCAGGCCGCTGGTTTCCCACACGCGCGGCAAGGTGGAACGGTTTTTCGGAACGCTGCACCAGGTAGAACGTGCCCTGGTCGGTTACTGCGGTGAGAACGCTGCCAAGCGCAGCAATCATGAGCTGAACCGCCTGTACAGGAACACCCTGGCCTGGGCACGTGAAGGGCGCAACGTCGCACGGCACGAGCGGCTGCTGACGCTGGCCGAATACCAGGAAGTAATTCTTAAATGGCTTGTCACCGACTATCACCAGACAGTGGTGCACGGCCTGACCCGCCTTCAGCACTTCGTCCAGACCGCCCCCGCCTCTACCCTGATCGACCTCGATCTCTACGACCTGAGCTTGCTGTTTGCTCGCTGGGAGCCGCGCACGGTGCGGTCGGACGGCACCGTGCTGATCGACAAGGTGGCCTGGACCACTCCGAACGGACGACTCGCGCAATACCAGCGCATGAAGGTCGTGGTGATGACCGAGGCATTTGCCCTGGGCGATCCGCGCAGATTGGCGGCCTACGAGGATCGCAGTGGCCGGTTTCAAATGCTGGGACCGATTGCCCCCGCGCCCACCGCCGCAGACTCGCTGGAAGCCGCTGCCCAGCGCCGCGCTAACCGCGCAGCCACCAAAGAGCAGTTGGCCGAGGCCGACGGCCTGCGCCGCGAGCTGTTCAATCCTGCGGCCACTTACGAGGCCCACCTGAACCGGGGCATGGAGGACGTGATTGTCCAACCTGCGCCGCTGCCCGCACCCCGTGCTCGCCTTGCCGCTTTGCAACCCGAGGCTGCCCCACAACCCGATCTGGACGGCTTTGGGGACTTCCTTAAACCCGCCGAAGACATGGATGAGCTGTTGCGGCGCATCCGGGAGGACAACTGATGAAACCTGCCAAGAACGCTGAGCTACAAGCCGATATCGAACCGGTCATCGACTTGAAGCTGGTCCCCGTCGAAACGCCCGCACCGGCCCCCACGGTGTACAGCACGCCCGCCGTGCGGCTGGTGCTGAGCCGCATTGATTACGCCGTGAAAATTCACAGCCCGCTGTGCGTGATCTCTGGTGAGCACGGAGGGGGGAAATCCACGGCGGCCAAGCTGTACGCCCAAAGCAACCCTCGCGCCCTGTACTGGGAGGTTCCCCCCGAATACGACGCCCGTGAAGTCGTGGCAGACCTGTGCCAGCGCCTGCGAATCAGCGCGGGCGAGGCGTGGCGAGTGCGAACCAGCGTGCTGATCCAGCACCTGAAACAGCAATCCTTCGTGATCCTGCTGGATGAGTCTCAGCGCCTGAACTACCGCGCGATGGATGTGCTGAAGTACATCGCGGACCAGAGCCAGACCACGGTGGTCATGTTGGGCAGCCCGTGGCTGGACCGGATGGTGGACCGTCACAGCGACATTGCCAGCCGTGCGTGGGTGCGCGGGCGGGTGCAGCCCATTGAGTTGACGGATCTGGCTGGCCTGCTGGGCAGCCAGGGGTACAACCCCAAAACGTTGGCCGCTGTTCATGGCGCGACGGGCGGCGTGATGCGCCGGATCATGGCCCTGCTCGATCACCTGGACGAGGGCCTGAAGCGCGCCCCCGACATGACCCGTGCCGATCTGACGCCAGAGCATGTCCGCAAGGTGGCCAGCGAGGTGCTGTCGTGAGCGCCGAGAAGAAGAGTCGGGGCAACCGCCGTCCCAGCGGTGTGGGCAGCAACAGCCAGCGCTTCGCTGTGGTTCAGATGCCAGACGGAGGCGAAGCCAAGGTGCCAGCGGCTAAGGACGCCGCCACCTACATCTGCGAGGCCACCCCCAAAGGTGATTGGCCAAAACAGGCGCTCATCGTGCTGCTTTACGACGCCGTGTGGCTGAACGAAGGCAGCGTGTTTGAGGTTGAGGAGATGCGGCCTGGGCGCGGCATGGGCGTCCTGAAAACCTTGCGCGTGATCGTGGCCCGTGCCCGCGTCCAGTTGCACGAGGGGCGCTACGGACAGATGCAGCGCTGGGTGCTGTGTGAGGAGGTTGCTGGCGAAGACGAGGCGGGCGGCATGGGCATTCCCGACCTGGAGGTCAACTGATGGACACTCGCCTGCCTGCACTTCGCAACCGCGCACACCCGCCCCAGGACCGTGCCCTGGCTGGAAAGAACGGCGACCAGACCACGCCGGAGGGCCGCGCCGCTGGCCTGTTGCTGCACCCGGTGCGGCGCTGGGCACTCCAGTTCGTGCGCGAGCACGGGCAGCTGACCACCCACGATCTGACCCGCGAGTTCCCGTACATCTTGCCCACCCGTGCAAATCACCCCCTCCGAATGCTGCTGAACAGCGGGGCACTGGTGATCCGCGAGCGGCGCGGCGGCAACGGCCTGGGGCACACCTACCTGCCCGGTGACTACGACGACCTGCGGGCGCTGCGCGACTACCTGAACACCATCCTCGACACCCCGGAGGTGCCGCATGAAACCCACGGTTGATGACCTGCGCCAGCTGCTGGACCTGCCCGAACAGATCGCCGCGCAGGAACGGCAGATCAACGGCATGAAGTCCGACAAGGCCAAGCGTGCGCGTGAACTGGAGGCGCTGGAGGCCCGTCACCGCATTCGCATCAGCAAGGAGGGCGGCTACACCAACGCCGAGGACCGCAAGGCCGCGCTGACCATCGCCCTGGAAGACGACCTCAAATACGCCGGAATCACCGACCGTTTGGACCAGCTGAACGGCACCATCCGCGCCGCCGAGGCCCAGCGCGATCTCCTGCGCCGTAAGCGGGCCGGACTCCAGGTTCAGGCGGGCCTGCACATCGTGGGCCGGCTGGACGAGCTGGTCAAAGACAAGGACATCGTGGCCGCCGTGGGCGGGAAGTGGCTGGCATGAGTGGCCAGACCGTGCGCGACGTGATGCTCACCAATTCGAGCACGCACGTGCGCCTGTGGTGCGACGACGACGGCGTGTGGGTGGCCCTGCCGGAATCCGGCCCCTACCCCGGCCCCGATGACGTGGGCATTGAGATCGACCAGCTTCCTGCCGCCGAGGGGGCCACGCCGGAGGAGGCGCTGGCCACCCTGCTGAACTCGCCCTCTCGTCTGCCCCTGGAGGTTCCCCCATGCTGATCACCCTGACTCTGGCCACGATTGCCCTCGGCGGAATGCTCCTGCAGGGCGTGGTCAAGACCGAGGCCATCTCCTACCCCGCTTGGCAAAACGGTGATGTGCTGAGCCGCCAGAGGAGCGAGGTGGACCACGTGCACGCCTGCGATTACAGACCCGGCGAGCTGCTGGCCCTGGCCGACGACCTGCGCCGGATCGTGCGCGAGGGCACTGGCACGGGCGAAGTGGTGGACAAGGCCCTGGCCAAGAAGCTGAGCGAGGCGCAGCTGCTGGAGGAGTTGGCAGACCGGCGCTACATCGAGCGACGGCTGGAAGTCGAACGGCTGAACCACGCGCGGAACACGAAGACGGTGCGCGCGGTGTACCGGGTGGCTGGAGTGGCGGCGTGAGTGCCTTCGGCGTGACCGTTCTGGAGCGTCAGCAGGAAGGCAAGAAGATCCTGCTGGCCTATCGCGCATCGGGCCGCCCGATTAGCGCCAAGGTGTGCGAGGACATTGGCGAGGATCACGGCTTCTACGATCCACGCACGGAGCCGACGCTGACTCTTGGGGCATACGTCGGTGCACGAATCATCCGCGAGGGCTTCACAGGCGAGCTGTGCGAACACCGCTGGGACATGGTGGCCCACTTCAGCCGCAACCCCTACGGCTACGTGCGGACCTGCGGCAAGTGCGGGATCACGACCATGGAGTCGCACAAGAAGCGCTCCAACACAGGCACCTATACCTACGGCGAGTGGGAGCTGCGCGAACACATCTGGCGCAAGTGGATGAACCTCGGCCCCGTTCCTGGTTCGCTGGTGGCCCAGCCGCATCACGGGAAGGGCGAGGAGGCCGATCCCCGCCAGGAGCATGGCGGCACTTCGACGGAAACCCTTGACGAGCGCCTGAAAAGCCTTCGCCCTGGCCTGCCCTGCTGCGGCGAGTACGGTGCCTGCACGGGTGGTTCTGGTTGCTGGGCCGATGAGCCCGACAACATCCCGGAGGGCTTGTAATGACCCTCCTTCACACTTTTGAGCCTGAATTTAGGTGCGACCCCGACAAGGCCCGCGACCTGGGCGAGCGCTACCACCTGGGTCATCCAGCCGAGTACGTGGTCATGCCCACCGGCACCGTGCACCTGCGTCAGGCGGGCAGCCGCCGCACCATCTGCGGCACCCTGATTCCTCTGGACGGCCAGAAGCTGCCCCGCTACACCACCACGGGCGACTGCACCTGCATCCGTTGCGGCCAAGTGATCGAGAAGGCCCTAGACCGCGCCTATGGCGTCAAGAGGGCGAAATGAACAGCGATCCGCAGAGCGTGCGCGATGTGAAAGCGCGGGCCAGAGCCATACACGATGAGCTGAAGCGCCAGGGGCATGCCGATGTCGCCTACGGCAACTGCCTCCACCAGGTGGCCGTGCAGGATGGTTACCGCAACTGGCACACCTACAGCGCGAAACTTCGGGCCGACGCGGGCCTGTCGAAAGTGAAGCGCACCGCATGACCTCGCGCACTCAGGAGATCCGCGCCGTCTGCATTACCGCCGAACTGCTGGCCGCTACCGAATCGTTTGAACAGACTGGCTGCGCGTTCGGCCTGGTCAGCAACGCCTACATCCGGGCCATGGGCAAGTACCCGCATGCCGAGACCTTCGACTACAAGGGCATGGCGTTCGAGCTGGCCCCGTTCCCGCGCGTGGTGCTGGTCCTGTCCCACGCGGCCAAGCCAGTCGGCCCTGGCGGGAGCAACAGCCTGCGCCCCTTCGCGGAACTGCTGGTGACTCATGCCGTCCAGAAGGTGCGGCTGATCTCGGACGGCCCCTACCGGGCGTGGCTGGAGGTGTCCCTGGACGGCCAACGCTGGCGCAGGCTCCGGCGCGAAGGCGATCCCCCTGCTCGTGAGCCGCCGCCGACCACCGTGATCGAGCCCCGGATTCCCGCCCCTCGCCCGGACCTGGAGGTTGACCTGTGACCCTCGATCTGACACCCCGCGTGACCGCGCCGTCCTTCAGCGCCAACCCGCTGGAGTACTACCACTGGCACCTGAAGAACCACCCCGAGATGTACGCCGGATTCCGCACGCTGGCCGATCAGTACCGTGCCGTGGACCCCACGCGCCGGGTGAGCGCCGACATGGTGTGCCACGTGCTGCGCTACCACTCTGGCCTGCGGGCCGACGATGACCAGTTCGTCGTCAACAACAACATGACGCCCCTGTATGCCCGCCTGTACAAGCACGAGCGCGAGGACGCAACCATCGAAACCCGCACCAGCCAGCTGGATGCCCTCACCGATGACGAATGGGCCGCGCTGCTGGCGCTGCTGCCCGAGGAGGAACGCCGTGGATATTGAAACGACCTTACAGACTGGTGGACAGATCGCGTATGAGGGCTACCGTCGCTCGACGGGTGGACGCACCTACGATGGACGTATTGCGCCTTTGTGGAAAGAGCTGCCCATGTCCATCCAGCACGCCTGGCAGACGGCTGCGGAATGCGTGCTGCGCGATGCATTGGCCGGGGTGATCGAGTCCCTCCGGGAAGTTCACGCGGAGATGGGGCTGTGAGCTCTCCCGACATCTGCCGCCAGTGCCACCAGGAACCCACCCGTCTGCGCTGTGGCTGCTGTGGCAAGAGGCTGTGCCGGTCCTGTGCGGTCAGCACGGGCGAGGGCGAGCTGTGCCCGGAGTGCCACAGCGACATGACGCACTTCCTGGCCGACGTGGAGGTGACCCATGCTCCCGAAGTACCCCACGACGGGGAAATCCACATTCCGAGGGCCGGGTGAAGCCCAGCGCGAGAGCCTGCGCTACGCCCCGCGCCGGAGTGGCTGCCACCCGCCGTGGCGGGCCTACCTCTGCCCCCACTGCAACCTCTGGCACGCCACTCGGCGGCCCAAGGTCTCCGACATCATTCGACGCCAGCGCGTCCGCCGCTGGAAGCAAGGAAAACATGACCAAACCGATTAGACCCACCCTACCTACCCTGGCCCTCGACTACGACGCCGGAATACTGACCAACACCATGACCGGCGAGTACGGGGAAGCCGTGTACGGCGTGGTCCTGGCCTTCCGTGAGGATCGCGCCCTGTGGCCCACCATTGGTGAGCTGCCCCGGCTGCCCATCTGCGTGAATGGCAGCGAGTTCGGCCCGTGTCTGTGCGCCTTTGCCGACTGGGGCAAGGACGGCACGCCGCCCGACTGCACTGAGGAGCTGACGCTGCTCTTGTGGATGGACGACGGGGCGCAGGTGATGACCCTGACGGCCCGCCGCTCGCAGGTGAAGACGCTGACCCGCTACCTAGATACGAAAGCCATGCTGGGCGGCATCCTGCACGATCAGTACGTGACCATTCGCATGACCCCTGAAGGTGCGGGGCATCGACTGACGCTGCTACCAGGAGAACTGGTGGACAGGGAGGCGCAGGCACGGCTGGCTGGCGTGGCGGAGCGTGCCGTGGCGAGCGGGGCATTCGGGGCGCTGTCGTGAGCGGTGAGTTCCCCACTGCGGCAGAAGCGCGGGCAGCCCTGAACTCCAGCGAGAACGTAGCGACCAGGACAGAACTCATGACCCTTAAAACCGCCATTTCCAAAGCGATTGAGCAGGGCAAGGAGTCCATCACCGTGATGAGCATGGCGACGGGCGTCAGGATGTATCTCGAAGAGCGTGGGTACAAAATCACCCATATGAACGCTTACCAGTACAGTAATGATCAGCGCGACACTGATTACTGGACGATATCGTGGTGAGCGGGGTGCTGCTGCGCGTGGCCGATCTGGCCCGTGAACCGGAGTTCCACCTGGACGAGCTGCTGGAGGTTCTGGCCCAAGTGCCCGATGGCTACCTCACCGAACGCGCTGAGGTTTGGTCTGGCGAGACGAAGGAACCCGGCTGGGAACTGGAAGCGGACAGCTACGAGATCGGCGTCGACCCGAATTATCGCTGTGGCTGGTCAGAGAATGGCGACGGCAAGGTGCTCACGGCCATCACGAGCCGATTGCAAGAAACGAGCGGCCTCCTGGTCCTCGTCACGGCTCAGGTCATGCAGACGCCGCCTCCTGGGCCGGTGCACATCAAGCCGTACATGCAGGCGGTATGGAACGCCGCCGTCACGCTGGGCCAGGGAATGCCGCTGGGGTGCGCGTGCGATCTCTTTGAGAACCCACGTGCAGGCAGTCAGGGGCTCGGCCAGAACGACGGCCCCGGCGTGGCCACGCTGCTGGCCTACCTGCGGGCCTGGGGGGTGCTGGAATGAGGCGCGTTGCGCTCGGCCCTGCCCAGGCCCAGGTGCTGCTGGCCTGCACATTGGAAGGTGATCGACAGGCAGTGATCGCCAAACGGACCAAAGGCATATCGGGAGACAACGTGGGCCAGATCCTGGCGAGACTCTGGGGCCGCAACCTGGTCCGCGAGCTGGAGCCAGGTATCTGGGCGCTGGAGCAGGGGCCAGAAGTCGAGGCAGCGCTGGATCAGGCGCACGCGCTGGTCCGGGGGGAGGGGCAGTGAAGCGCCGCACCCGCCTCCGCAAGATGGGCCTGCCTGCCGATCCCAAGCCAGTGCCCCGGAAAACCGAACCGAGCTTTTACGACTTGGCTGTGAGCGCCGTCAAAGAGCTTGAGAAAACTGGCCTGCCCAACAGTTGGGCCAACAACCTTGATTTCTTGGAGGATTGCCGACGCTATGGCGTGTCCCACACCGTTAACTGCATGAGACTTCACGGCTTACTTCCGAGCCGACTGAAGGACATGCTGGGGTCCCCATGGCTCTGATTGACCGCGTGCGCCTGGTGCTCGCCACGGACCCCGACGCGCCGTTGTCTCGCGTGTGCTGGTGCGTGGGCGACAGCAGGCCGGAGATGGTGGCCACCCTGATGCGGATGGTGATCCTGAGTGGGTTGCGTGGTAGCGTAGCGGCAACCCACACAGCCTTGAAACCGCGTCACAGCACTGTGAACGCCGTCCCCTGCTCAACCGCTAGCCTGCCAGCATCAAAACGTGTGCGGGGGAGTGTCTAGCTGTGGCTGGCCTGCCCTGCGACACCTGCCAGGAAGAGAGCATCGTCATCCCATCTGGAGTGATTCTTCAGGACGAGGGCGGCGCGACGGCGTATAGGAGGTACAGGGTATGCATCAACCCGAAATGCGAACGGTACTGCCAGCGCCGCGAGACTCTGGAGCAGTACCTGCCGGAGACCGGCGAGCGGGTGATGCTGGACACCCGGCAACTGCGGGAGTATCTGCCCCAGGCACCGCCCGACGCAAACAGATCACCGGGACTTTTCGACAGCTTCTGGGACACGAAGGAAGGTTAAAAGCGCAGGAGGGGGAGGCCGAAACGCCTTCCCCTCCTGCTGTCGATCTGCGCCGCGACTGGGGGGTCCATCTGGGCCAGCGCCTGCGCGTGGCCAACTGGACGCCGGGGCAGGTGGATCTGGTGGGCGCGATGGAATGCCGTACCCCAGACCCGCTATATGTGCTCAGCATTGGCGGGCGCTATCAAGTAGACGACCGCGCGGTGCGACGGGTGCGGCAGGGCCTGTCGCACCACCAGCAGGCCGCAATGGCGCTGTACCAGGAGCGCGAGGACGATTTCGTGAAATGCAAGGACGAGGACGGGCGGGTCTATTACAAGGCCCGCGCACCTCAGATGCGAGATGACGAGGCCGACGCTTACCGGGCGCTGTGGCGTGCGCTGTGGGACGCCGGGGCCGTGCGTTGCCTGGAAGGCCGAGAGAAATCCGTGGAGGATCTATGAGTCAAGAGCAGCAGTACGCCCGCCGCATGGCGCGGGGCACCATCCTCACCCAGCTGTATCGCCTGCAGGACATGGGGCTGAACGATCCGGCCACGCCCTGCACGTGCAGCCGCCTCACCCTGCGTGGCCTAGGGGCCACTGGCATGATGCCGCCACCCGAACTGGAGGTCAGCGCACTGCGCTGGCTGGAAGACAAGGGGTACGTCACGGTGGACTGGGCGATGGACGATCACACCAACTACGAGTCGGTCACCATCACGCGCGGGGGCATGGATTTGTACGAGGACAAGAAGGCCCGCGCGCGTGAGCCGGGCCTGCTGCTGCAACCGAGGCGCTGATGGACCCCGAGTTGCGGCGCGAGCTGCGCGAGATGAACGAGAAGCTCAATGGCGTGTGTGCCAGCGTGGAATCCAGCTTCGGCAGCATCCGGCGTGACATCTATTACCTGGGGCGGGCATACATTCCGGCGCTGATCGTGGGGTTGATCGGGCTGGTGCTGGCGATCAGCTCGCTGGTGATCGCGCTGGACACCCGTAACCAGGTGCTCAGTGTGTCGGCGCAGACGACCAAGAACACCCGTGATCTGGAGAACATCTTCCCGCTGATCTTCCCCCTGCCCAACGTCACCACACCGAAGGAGTGACCATGCCTGAATACGACATCGCGGGCCTGTTGCGCCCGAAGTGCAAGGTGTGCAGCTCCCCGATTCGTGAGGGCATCGATCTGCGCCTCATGGGCAAAGAGGTGGACGAGGAGAGCGGCGAGCGCTACAGCTACGAGCAGATCGTCGATTACGCCGCCGCGCATGGGGTCAATCTCAGTAAGGCTGGCCTCAGCCGTCACCGCACCGATCACCTGATGCCCGACGTGCTGGGGGCCATTGAGGCGCAGCGCCAAGTGGAGGCCATCGCGCAGGCGACGGGTCAGACCCTGGGCATGGAACAGGCCGCCATGAACATCCTGCTGAACAAATGGATTCGGGCGCTCGACAAGGTGGAGGATTTCGACCTGGGGGCCAAGGGGGCGCTCAGCGCGGGCATCCGCGCCGTGGAGGCCCTGCTCAAGATCAAGAAGGCGGAACTGTCCTTCAGTAAGGAAAAACTGGAGGAGGCCAAGGACACCATGCGTGGGAAGGGCGTGTCAGAGGACACCCTGCAACTGATGGACGAGCTGCTGGGCGTGAAGCGATGACTGCGGCCACCACCTACTTCATGGACTATCAGAAGCGGTGGCTCACCGACGACTCGCGGCAGAAAGCCGCCGAGAAGTCGCGCCGCATCGGCTGGACTTACACCCAGGCGTATGAGGACATGCGCGACGCTGCCAAGGAAGGCGGTATGGACGTGTGGTTCAGCTCCGCCGACCTGACAGCAGCGCGCGAGTACATCCGCTACGTCGAGATGTGGTCCAAGCTGGGCAACGCAGTGGCGAAGGACCTGGGCGAGATTGTCATCCAGGGGGAGGGCACCGACGCCATCAAGGCGTTTGCGGTCGAGTACGCCAACGGCAAGCGCATCAACGCGCTGTCGAGCAACCCCAAGGGCTTCCGCTCGAAAGGGGGCAAGGTCGTCCTGGACGAATTCGCCTTCCACGAACAGCCGGACGAATTGTGGCGGGCCGCCGCGCCATCGGTGCTGTGGGGCTTCCCGATCCGGGTGTTTTCGTCCCACAACGGGCGGGACACCCGCTTCAACCGCCTGGTGGAGGAGGCCAAACAGCCAGGCAGCAAGTGGTCTCTGCATAGCGTCAACATCATGGACGCCCTCAAGGATGGCCTGCTGGAGCGCATTCTCAAGCTCGACCGACTGGCGACACCCCCTGAGCGTGACGCTTTCCTGGCCGAGTGCCGGAGCATTGCTGGCGACGAGGAAACCTTCCAGCAGGAGTTCATGGTCAATCCGCTCGATGGCACCGAGGCGTACATTCCCTACGCGCTCTATGACGCGAACGTGGGCCTGGATGTGCCGGAGCCGCTGGTGTTGCAGGGGACGGAACTGCACCAGATCCCGCTGGACCAGTACCGTCCCTTCCTGGTCTTCAATCGTGAGGGCGGGCGGCTGTTCCTGGGTGTGGACATCGGGCGCAAGCGCGACCTGACGGTTCTGTGGTTGTGGGAGGAGGTGGGCGGCAAACTGGTCACGCGGGCGGTGGTCGAGCTGCATGTCGTCAAGTTCCGTTACCAGTACGCCTGGCTCCGGCACCTGCTGCCCCTGGTGAACCACTGCGAGATTGACGAGACTGGCCTGGGGGCGCAGCTCGCGGAGGATGCCCAGGAAGATTTTGGGGCAGAGCGGGTCACGAAAGTGACCTTTAGCGAGTACGAGAAGCGTGACCTCGCCGTGGGCATGAAGAACTTGCTTGAAGACGGTGGAGCACGGCTGCCAGCCGCCCCCGTCGTGAAAGCCGACTTCCGCAAGATTCGCCGGGTCACCTCGCCTAACGGGAACGTGCTGTTCAAGGGCGAGCGGGACGCGGACGGCCACGCTGACCGCTGGTGGGCGGCTGCGCTGGGTGCCCGGGCCAGCAAGCGCAAGATCGGCGGCGGCATCATCACGCTCTGAGGAGGGCCACATGGACACCATTACCCTGACGGCCCTGATCAAGGATGATCTGGCCGCGATGGCGCTGGCCTGGCAGGCCGAGACCGAGACCCGCGAGGCAGCCAGCCGCGAGGGCATCACGGCCATTGCCAACGAACTGTTCCCCGGCGTCGACCAGATGCTCCTGAAAAGCAACAAAGACGTAACCAACTACCTCCAGCAGGCAGTGTCACGCTACCTGCGGGCCTTGAAACGCGGTGAGCTGAACTGGGAATGGGAGGGCGAGGGCAGCGAGCCGGACCCCAAAGTCTCGCCTGGTGCGTATCTGAACCTGCGTGGACGGGATCTTGTGCAGGACGCCACCACCGATGCCCTGGTGAGTGGCAAGCTGGCGTTCTTCCCGTACCTAACTGCGGATGGCCGGATTCGGGTCACCACGCTGAGCGGCTTTCTGTGGCCGATCTATGCGCCGGGGGACGTGAGCGAGGTGGCTGCGCTGGTGCAGATCACGGCAGCCACGCGAGGTGACAAGAAGGTCTACGAAGTGCGGCGCTATTCGCCGGGGCTGCTGGAGGTCTACAGCGGTTTGGAAGACTGGCGCGAATATGCGGCCAGGACGCCTGAACGTTTCGAGACCCCGGCTATCGCGGGCCGCCTGCCCGTGGCCTTCCGGATCGTGGGTCGTGGCCTGGACCGTCGCCCGGAAGGGCTGGCGCAGACCGCCTTGCCCAGCTTCAGGCGGTACGTCAAGTTCGCTGTCCTGCTGAGCTTCCTGGCCACTCGCGGCGGCTTTGAGGAGCGCCTGGTCAAGAGTGACAAGCTGTTCCAGCTTGCCGAGGAAAACCCCCGGCACCCGCTGGTCCAGGAATTGAAAAAGGTGGGCGTCAACCTGGTGCGTCTGCTGGACGCGGGCGCAAGTTACGAGCGCCTGGACCCAGTGGCCCTTGGTGAGTATCGCGAACAGGAGGCCGTGGCACGGACCGACGTGCAGAACGCCATGAACGTGCCAGACACCGCAGGCAGCGTGTCTGGAGACGCCCTGAGCGAGAAACGTGAGAGCAACACTGAAACAGTTGAATCGCTGGCCAGCAGTCTGGGCGACGCGCTGACCGAGGCGAACGAACTGGCCGCTGCACTGCGCCCTGCAGAATTGCGCCCTGGCTACCGGGTGACGCTGGAACCGCGCTTCACGCGGGACACTCAGGCTGAACGCAAGATGCTGCTGGAGGAGTACAAGGCTGGGTTGCCCCGGAGTGCCTGGCTCTCCGGTCTGCAATCGCTGGGCGTTTCGCAGGTCACCCAGGCCCACATCGACGCGGCGCTCGCGGAGGAGCAGGCCACGGCGCTGCCCCTGGATGAAGGCGCATGAGCAATCCGGTGGTCGAGCGCATCCTGCGCGGTCTGGAACAGCGTGGCAACCGGCTGGAGGCGCAGGCCATTCGCGGAGTGCTGGCAGCCTACAAGGATCTCAACCTGGCCGAACTGATCGCCCTATTGCGTGCGGCCAGCGAGACCGACAGTCCGCTGGCCCGCGCGCGGTACATGGACGATCTGATGCGGAGCTGGGACGCGGCGGCGGCTGGCCTGAGTCAGCCCCCAGAGTCGCTGGCCCAGGCGGTACGCGGCGCAGTGCAAAGCGGCGTCACAGGCACCGTGGAGATGTTCGCGGCCTCGCAGGTGGTCACCGACGCCTTCACCGTGCCAGCCACCCTGCAACTTCGCTTCATGGACCATGCCGAGGCGCGGATGCTGGAATTCTGGGGCGCGGAACCGCCCCGGCTCAGACAGGAGGTGCAGGCCGCCATCCGCGATGGACTGGAGCGCGGACAGAGCCTGGACCAGATCGGGCAGCGCATCAAAGACCGCGCTGGGGTCAGCCGCTCGCGGGCCTCGCTGATCGCCCGGAACGAGGTCTCCACGGCGGCAGGATTTGCCATGCGCGAGAGTCAGAAGGAGGCGGGCGTCACGGAGTACATCTGGCGCAGCTCCTCGGATGACCGGGTGCGGCCCACGCACCGCGCGAGGAATGGCAAGCGCTTCTCCTGGGATGACCCCCCCGCCGACGGGCACCCCGGCGAGCCGATCAACTGTCGATGTGTGGCGCTGGCGGTACTGGACCCCCCGTAAACTGCGGGAGTGAATAAAATCCTGCTGCTGACCGCCCTTACCCTAGGGACCGCCGCTCATGCTGTTGCTGTCCCAGCCTGCGCTGCCACGGTGACTGGCACGGCCAAACTGGCCGATGCCCACCATGTCGCGTATACGGCCACGGTTCGCAATCCCACGCGCCAACCCCTGACGGTCAACCTGCGGGTAGACTTCTTCTTCAAGGGCAAGAAGCTGGACGGCGGATTCGAGAACCTGAGGGCGACCATCCCAGCAGGTGGGAAGAAGGAATTCACAGGGCGTGAGACATTCACCCAGACCCTCACGGGGGCGGACGCTGTCAAGGTCACGAAGGTGCGTCAGTGCAAGTAAAAGCGTTCACAGCACTGTGAATTGACCGCCCTGTGAACCGCTAATCTGCCAGCATCCCCGCAAAGGGCCAACCCAGTCCGAGACACGCCCCCGCCGAAACGCGGGGGCGGCGCTTTGGGTCGTCCCGATTCCTGCCTTGGATTTCCCTTGAAAAGGCTCAGCGGCAACCGTACAGGTATCCCACTTCACCCCGGCATTTGCAGGGGCCTTCACGGGCCTCCTAGTGCCTCGCTGCCCAGGAGGGTCAGATGTCCGACGAACCCAGCGCAACGCCCGCCCCTACCACTACCCCGGCTCCGGCCACCACCACGAACGCCCCGGCGTTCACCGATCACGAGGCCGCGCGTGAGATCACGCGGCTCAACGGTCTGCTGGAAGCCAGCAGGGCCGAGAACACCACCCTGCGCGAGCAGGTGCAGACCCTGGAGGGGCAAGTGGACGAGACCAAACAGAAGGACCTGGAAGCCCGCCTCACGGCGCTGGAAGCCGAGAACAGCACGCTGAAGGGCGAGAACGAGAAGCTGACTGGCGAGAAGGCACTGGGCGAGCAGGTCAGTGCGCTGACCGGCAAGGTGCGTGATCCGGAAGCGGCCCTCAAGCTGCTGACCGACGACCTGAAGACGGCGGATGGCAAGCCAGACATCGAGAAGATCATCAGCAAGTACCCGTACCTGGCCCCCGAGGGTCAGACCACGCCCAACGCGCCCAGCGGCGGCGGTGGCCCGCAGAACAGCGGCCCCGCCACGCTGGACGCCGCCGTTACCAGCAAGGACACCTCGGCCATCAACGCCGCCTTTGACGCCGAGCTGAAAGGAGCTACCAAGTGAGCATTACTGTCTCTGATCCCATCATCTGGTCCGCGCGCATCCTCTCGTATCTGGACAAAACGTTCGTGTACGGCGCTGCCTTCACCAACCGCAATTACGAGGGCGAGATCAAGGACGCGGGCAGCACCGTTCGCATCCTGCAGATCGGTGACGTGACCGTGGGCGACTACACGGGCACCCTGCCTGACGCCCAGGAGCTGACCGACAACTCGCTCGATCTGGTGGTCGACCAGCGCAAGTACTTCAATTTCGTGGTGGACGATGTGGACGCCCGCCGCAGCGTGCTGATGCTGGTGGACGAGGGCAGCAAGCGGGCCGCCTACGCCATGAGCGACGTGCGCGACCGTTTTGTGGCGAGCTTCCACAGTGCGGTCAATGCCGCCAACGCCTACGGCACCGACGTGACGCCCATCGTGATCGGTTTCGGGGCGGGGGAGATCAAGCCCTATGACGCTTTCCTGGAACTGACCCAGAGGCTGGACGAGGCCAACGTGGGCACTGTGGACCGCCGCATCGTGCTGCCCCCGTGGTTCGTGCGGGCCATGAAGGCCCAGTTCGGAGACCGGGCCAGCAGCCTGGGGGACAACATCACTGAGAACGGCATGGCGGGCACGGTGGACGGCGTGAAGATCTTCCAGTCCAACAACGTCGCCAACGTGGCCGGGGCCAAGTACAAAGTCATGGCCGGATTGCCCGTCATCACCTTTGCCGACGCCATCGTCAAGACCTCGACCTACAGCCCTGAGAAGAAGTTCGGAACGGGCGTCAAGGGCCTGCACGTCTTTGGCGCGAAACTGCTCCAGTCCAAGGCCATGGCAGTGGGCACCTTCAACAAAGGGCAGCTCAGCAAATGAGCGCCAAGAGTGGATGGTTCCGGCACCGGCTGAGCGGCCAGGTGTTCGAGGCCGACGGCTACCAGTTCCAGGAAGCCTTGAAGAACCGCGATCTGGAGGCAGTGGACGGCCCTGGCGAAACTTCCGACGAGACGCCCAGCGCCAAGCTGGTTGCCCTGCGCGAGCGGGTCACTGGCCTTGGCCTGGAGTGGGTGGCCGGAGACGACGAGGATGCACTCAACCGCAAGCTTGACGAGCGGGCAGTGCAGTTGCGGGCCGAGGCCGATCAGCTGGGTGTGCAACACATGGCCAACTGGAAGCCTGAAACGCTCGCCAAGAAGATCGAGGCGGTGCGGGCTGAGCGCACCAAGGCACAGCCGCCCGCCGATCCCCCTCCGACGGAGTCCTGAGCCATGACCGGCCCTACCAGTCCAACCAACGCGGCGGCCTGCCTCGCCTTGGCCCAGCGCCAGATCGGGGACGCGAGCGATTGGTCACCGCAGGAGTGGGCGGACCAGCTGGCTGAGGACGGCGTATTACGGCTGGATCCGCCCGTGCTGCACTACCGGCCCTACCGGTCAGCGCTGGCCTACCTGCTGCGCCCAGGTGTCCAGGCCAGAACCGAGGGTGATGTCAGCGAGCAATACGCTGATCCCAAAGCTCTGGCCGAACGCCTGCGCGAGCTGGACGCCGAGTGGCTGGCGCACCGGATTCCACCAGAGGAGGCTGCTACAGCCGAAACCTTCGATGGTGCTGTCGAATGGGGCGGCTGGTGACGCGGCGGCCCAGGTTGAATCCAGTGCAGCCGGAGGCCGTGCTGTTACTGGCCGCCAGCCTGGGCGCACCCGATGCCCTGGGCGAGCGGCAGACAACGTACCAGGAAGGCCCTACCGTCCTTGCCACTGTCACGCCGATCAGCGCAGAACAGGCCGTCAGGGCCGGGCTCACCCAGGGCGTGACCCGGCTGCGCGTGCGGCTCGCGGCGGGGCAGTTCATCGCCCCTGGTGATCGCCTGCGCCTTCGTGGGGGTGACTGGAACGTGGTGACCGCTGACGTGCGCGTGTCGTACACCGTCGCCATCGTGGAGGAGGTGCCGTGAGACTGGAGAACACCCGTGCTCTGGCGCTGGACATCCTGGGCGTTGCCGTGGCACGCAAGGCTCAGTTGCTGCGAAACGAAATCGTGGAGACGCTAAGTCGCCCTGGGACGGGGAAGAGGTATGGGCTGCACGTCGCCTCAGCTCCTGGTGCTCCGCCCGCCGTAGACGAGGGCCGCCTGCGCCAGAGCATCACGGCGTTGAAAGTTGAGCCATTCCGCTGGCGGGTGGGCACCAACGTCGAGTACGCCCTGTACCTGGAGTTCGGCTCCCAGCACGTCGCCCCGCGCCCATTCATCCGCCCAGCGGTTGAGGCGGTGCGTGGACTGTGACCCTGACCGACGTGCTCAATCTGGCCCGAGACGCGGCCCAGCTCTCGGCCCCGGCGTTCCTGGACCGCGCCAACGTTGCCAAACCCGTGCCCGTGCGCTACGTGCTGATTGACTACGTGGCGGGCACACCTGAGAACGTCACGTTCGACGAGCGGCGCAAGTTTCGCCTGCTTCAGATCACCTGCTATAGCCGCACCTCCCGTGCTGACGCTTTCGCGCTTCAGGACGAGGTCGCGGTTCACCTTCTTGCCGCTGGCCTGCGCGAGGGCCAGGACCGGGATGTCCCAGCCGAAGGCAGCTACTGGGGCGCACAGACCGACTGGAGGTCGTGATGGACACAGTGAAAGTAAGGGCGCTCAGCGCCTTCAAGGGGCTGGCCTCCGAACGCGGCAAGGAAGCCCACGTCAAGAAGGATCAGGTGATCGAGGTCAGTCGCACCCGCGCCATCGATCTCAAGGCAGCTGGACTGGTGGAAGATGCCTCGGCCACCGAAGCCCGTAAACCGGCTGATGCCGATACCAAAGGAGCACCCAAGTGAGCGAATGGCAACTGTCTGACGGCACCCGCGTGCGCGTGGCCCCGATGGCGGAGGGCAGCACGGCCCGCCCCCTGGACACCGCATTCAAGCTGATGCCCGCTGGAACCAAGGCGGACCTGAAGCGCGGAGCCACCGACAAGACGAGCAGAACCTTCGACAGTGGCATGGCCGAGGATGGCCGGGTCACTGGCACCAACTGGGGCTATGACCTGGCGGGCAACCGGACCGCGAGCGCCGCCTTCGACGCCTTCTACACCATCCTCGAAGACGCCCACGACACCGGGGCTGAGGTCTGGTGCGAACGCAACCGTCTGGGCGAGACCGTCTGGAAGGGCGGGCGCTGCTCTGTGATGGACCTGCCCGAACCTGTCGGTGCGGACAACATCATCGACTGGTCGGCCAGCCTGAAAGGGCGCGGCCTGCGGGTCGATACCCCCGTCACGCCCTGATGGAACTCGTGGCCCGCGACGCGACGGGCGAGACGCTGGCCCACGCCTGCGGCTGCACCCAGGAGCATCCTGGGGCGGCTGTGGTCGTGGGCCTGTTGTACGTCCGGCCTGGCGTCGAGACCCGCGAACACCTTTTTGAACACCCACAAAGCAAGAAGACCTGGCATTTACGCCTTCCAATTGAAGCCCTGAACCTGCCCACCGCTGGCCAGGGCATCAACGTCAACCTGGAGATTCCATGACCGCAACACCTGCCCGAATCGACATCACTGGAGAGCAGCAGGGCCTGATCGAGCTGGGCCTGAGCGCCGACGCCCGCATCCTGATGCTGGAATGGGACGTGCCCGAGGCCGAGATCCCTGAGGCCGTCACCCTACGCCTCCAGGAGGCCAACGGGGTCGAGCGCAAGCTGGCCACCCGGTTGAACGTTCTCGAATTCGAGAAGGTCAGCGACGACCAGGCATTCGACAGCCTGACCGATGTGCTGATGCGCCGCGCCGTGGAGGGCACGCCCCGCCTGGCCCTGCGTGCCGTCGTGGAAGCGGCCTCGCAGACGGTCCTGGCGCAGCTGGTCAACTCGTTCCTGACAGGTGAGTGGCCAGACCCAAAAGCGATGACCCTGGCCGTCAGAGCCACCAGGGGGGCGATGGCGGAACTGGCGCTGACGACCGGACGGCTGGGCGCACCCTCGCCCTCTACGCGCGGCTCTACGGCATCCGCGCCTGGGAAATCGAACGGCTGACCCGATCCCAGCGGGAAGCTTACGAGCGGGAGATCGGCTACATGCTGTACCTCCAAGACCGCGTGGTCCTGGACGGTCAGTTCCGCGACATGGGCGAGAAGGGCTGGGCCGCGCTGGCCAGTGCGATTCCGGGTGAGCTGCCCGATCCCATTCAGGCCACCGCTCGCCGCCGCTTCCTCGCCGCCTACGGCCTGCCGGAGTTCGCCAATCCGATCCCGCCGCACGCCGCGCGGGACTTCCTGCTGGCCTCCCGCGAGGGACGGCTGCCTGCCTGGGCACTGGCCGCCGCTGCCCGCAGCTTGAGCGACATCCGCGACGCCGCGATCACGGGAGGTGAGTCATGACCACACAGGCCGATGTGATCGTCGTTGACATCACCGGGCGCGACGTGGGCCTGGAAGCTGCCCTCAACCAGGCGGAGGCCAGTGCCGAGGGCGCAGGCGAGCGCGCTGGCTCCAAGTTCGGGAACGCCCTGAAGGCGGGCCTGGGCGTGGCCACGGTGGGCGCAGTGGCACTGGTTGGAGCGCTTGCCGCCGTGGGGGCCAGCAGCTTCAACTTGGCCACGGAGGCCGCGCAGAACGTCAAGGATTTTGAATCCAATCTCGGCGCAACCCGCGAGGAAGCCGAGAAGCTGGGCACCGTTGCTGAGCAGGTGTTCGGGGACAACTGGACCGGGTCTCTGACGGAAGCCGGGGCAGCCGTGGCCACCGTTCGCAAAGAGATCAGCGGACTGGCGGACGAGGACCTGCGGGCTGTGACCGGCGGCGTCGTGGCGATTGCCGAGACGTTCGAGCAGGAACAGGGGTCCATCGCGGCGGCTGTGGACTCGCTGATGAAGTCCACGGGCATTTCTGCTCAGGAAGCCACCGACTTCATCACGAAGGGGTTCCAGAAGGGCCTGGATAGCTCCGGCGATTTCCTCGACACGCTGAACGAGTACGCGCCCCAGTTCGAGAAGAGCAAGATCGGCGCGGGCGAATTGTTCTCGCTTCTGGAAACGGGTGCGGGCAAAGGTGCGTTGGGGACGGATAAAATCGCGGACGCCTTCAAGGAATTCGGGCTCACGATTGTCGATGTCAGCGACGACAGCAAAGACGTCTATAAAGAGCTTGGCCTCAACCAGGAGAAGCTGGTCAAGGGCATCAACGACGGGTCGATCAGCCAGGCCAAAGCGTTCGAGATGGTCACGAACAAGCTGGCCGAGGTCAAGGGCCAGGCCGACCGGACCCGGATCGGCGCGGCCATTTTCGGCGGCGCAGGCGAGGATTTCGCCAACGGGCTGACCAAGCTGGACCTGACCAAGACCTCGATCAAGGACCTGGGCGGGGCCACCGACTCGCTCAATAGGCGGTACGAGAATTTCAGCAACTACTTCAGCGCCATGAGCCGCCAGATCCAGGTGGCCCTGCTGCCTGTCGGGAAGGAGCTGCTGTCGCTGGCCAACGATGCCATGCCGTACCTCCAGCAGGCCGCGTCCTGGCTGGGAGACCGCTTGCCCGGTTGGATCAAGACGGGCATCGACGCGGTCAAGCAATTCGGCAGTGGCGCGATCAACACCTACAACACGCTCAAGCCCGTGATCGGCCAGGTCAGCGACGGGGTTCAGAAACTCTCCGTGTTCCTGGAGCGCAACAAGGAAATCCTCATCCCCCTCACGGCGGGCGTCGCGGCGGGGACGGCGGCATTCGGCCTGTACCGCACTGCCCTAATCGTGGGCGCAGCCGCGCAGGCCGCCTGGACCACGGCCACCACTGTGGCCACCACCGCCAGCGTCGCGTTCCGCGCGGCCATCACGTTCCTGACCGGCCCGGTGGGGATTGCTATCACGATCATCACCGCCCTGGTGGCCGCTGGGGTCTATCTCTACCGCAACTGGGACGAGGTCAAGGCGAAGGCCATCGCCATCTGGGGAGCCATCAGGCAGGTTGTGATGGACGCCATCGGTGGGGCACTGGCCTGGCTGAGAACCGTCCCAGGCGAGATGTCTGAAGTCGCAATGGACATCATCCGTGGGCTGATGAACGGCATCAAGCAGGGGCCTCGCCTGATCCTGGAAGCCGTCAAGGGGCTGGGCCATTCGATCATCAGTGGCGTCAAGGGCGTGCTGGGCATCCGGTCGCCGTCCACGGTCATGTTCGACGCGGGCGAGAACGTGGGGCAGGGCCTGTCGAACGGGATCACGAAAACGACGCCACAGGTGCAGAAGGCCGCTGCTGGTATGAGCAAGGCGGTCATCTCCGAGGTGGACAAGGCCCGCGCCGCGCTGGAGAAGGACATCCGTGCCGATGCCTGGGTCGCCTCGCTGGAGCGGGCGACGACGGCACAACTGCAGCACGCTCAGGCTACTGCCCGTGCCGCCGGTGACGCCGAGAAATATGGCGCGATCACGACCGAACTGACCCGTCGCAAGGACGTGGCCACGGCGGCCACCCAGCGGGCCACCGACGCGGCGAAGGCCGAGGCCGATCAGCTGCGCCAGAACCGCGAGACCATCATCAAGGGCGAGCAGCAGGAACGGTACGTGGAGGGCCTGCGCTCGGCCACTGCGGCCCATCTGGCCTCGGCCCTGGCCACTGCCAAGGCGGGCGGCGAGGTCGACAAGTACAACGCGATCAAGAGCGAGCAGGCTCGCCGTGAGAACGTGGCGACAGCGGCCACTCAAAAGGCCACTGATGCGGCCAAAGCTGAAGCCGATCAACTGCGGCAGAACCGCGAGTCGATCCTCAGCAGTGAGCAGCGGGAACGCTACGTGGAGGGCCTGCGCTCAGCCACGTCTGCCCAGCTCGATTCCGCGCTTGCGACGGCGAAAGCGGGCGGCGAGGTCGACAAATACAACGCCATTCGCGCTGAGCAGACCCGCCGGGACAAGGAGGTGGAAGACAGCACCCGCAAGGCCACAGAAGCCGCTAAAGCCGCTGCTGATCAGCTTGCCAGCAACCGCAAGGCGATCACCGATGGTCTCAGATGGGGCGAGTACGTCGAGGGATTGAAAGGCTACTCGGACGATCTGCTGGAGGCGGCACGTAAGAACGCCCTGGCAGCAGGGGACGGCGAGAAATTCAATGTTGTCCTGGGCGAACAGAAGCGCCGGGCCGACGAGGCCGCACAGGCCCTCTCCGCTCTGGTCGATGAGCAGATCAGAGAGGCGAACAGTCGCTATACCGATACGAAAGGTGCAGCAGAAAGCGCTGAACGCAAAGGGTTTGTCGGGCAGTTCGGCGCGGGCGACGTGGGGCTGATCAAGAGCCTGGCCGCTGCCACTGGCCTGAGTGTGGGTCAGATCAGGGCGGATGTTTTTGCGGCCCTGGACGATGCCAAGAAATTCGCCCCCCAGGCGGCGGCCATCATTGAGCGCGTCTACGCTGACGCCCTGGCGCACCGCAAGAGCGTGACCGCTGAGCAGGCCCGCGTCATGGAACAGGCCGCGAAAGACGAGGAGGAGCGGATTCAGCGTGTCCTGGCGGCGTATGTCGCAGCAGCCAACGAGCGTCGCGTCGCGCTGGAGGCAGCGGCTGCTGAGGAGCAGCGCATCGAGGCGGCGACCACCGCACGAGCCGTTGAGATGGCCGGAGAGCGCCGGGACCAGATCGTCCAGACCTTCCGCGACGAGACCGCTGCCGCCGATGACGCGGCAATCACTTTCGACTTCCTCAACGGGTTGATCGTGGAAACGGTGACCCTAGGGGGGGACCCGAGCGGCCAGTTGCTCGATTACCTCAAGAATCTGGCCACCGGCAGCGGCGAGGCGGCGGCGGCAGCCCAGGAGGTCATCGATAAGTTTGATGTCCTAGTGTTCAGAGCGCAGACCCCTGGCCCGATGGACACCACGCCGGTCGAGGCGAGGGGTACGCCGGTGTACGAGATCATGCCGGAAGAACCCACGGCTGCTGGACCCATCGCGCCCGATCTGCTGGGCGGCAGGGCCGATGCTGGACTGGGCGCTGAAGTGGACGCCCTGGCCAACCTCGCCGTATACCGCGACGAGATCCGGGGACTGACCGATGACGAGCTGGAGCTGGCGAAAGCAGACGCGGTGGCTGCTGGCGAGAGGGGCAAGTACAACGCCCTGCTGGCCGAGGGGGCGGAACGGGCGAAGCTCGCGGCAGACAGCGCCAAGCTGATCACCGACGCCGAGAGCGAGCTGCACACCCTGCTGTCCGGCGAGACCCTGCCCGCCTACGAACTCAAGGCCCAGGCACTGGAACGTCAGGCCGTCCTGGATGAAGACCAGCGCGTCCGGCTGCTGCAACTGGCCGACGCGATCCGTGCGGCTGGCCAGGCCGCTGCTGAGAACGCGGACAAGCTGAACGTCACCCTCCGCGTCGGGGGCATCGACACTGGCCTGAAGGCGCTGGATCTGTACAAGTCCGCAATCATGGGCGTGGGGGAGGTCATCTCCAAGACCTTCGAGGACCTGGTGGCTGGGACGGGCAGCGGGGTCAACAGCATCCTGGCCAACATGGCGCTGATGGCCCTGGGCATCGTCAAGCAGGTGGCCACTGCGATCATGGCTTACGAGGCTCAGGCCATCGCGCTGGCGCTGATCTCGGGTGCTTCATTCAACTTCGTCCAGGCCGGGTTGGCATTGGCTGCTGCCGCCGCCGTGGCGGGCATTGTCGCGGGCCTGGAGAGCCGGGTCCGGGGCAGCGGCACGAGTACTGCCGTGCCCAGCCCCGGCGCAGGCGGCGCACCTGCACCTGGTGCAGTGGCCCCACCGCCCAACAACTCTCTCGTCAACATCCCGAACAGCGCCGTCACCGTGGTGGCCGCGCCCGAATGGACCGCCGTAATGGTCCGCGTGGCCGACAAGATGGAACGCGCCGCCGACAAGTTCCTCGACGTGGCTGAACGGGGCGTGCGCGTTCGGTCGACCGTGCGCGTGGAGGGCGGCTCGTCGGGCGGCCTGGGCGCGTTTGCCCTCACCACCCCGTAAAGGAGACCACTGTGCGTCCCATCCTTCTCGCCTTGCTCCTCGCGCTCACTGCCTGCGTGCCCGCCCCCCCACCGGGGGTGAGCGCCGTCTACCGCACCACGGAAGGAGGTCCAGCCTTGTCCACCAAGCTCATGATCTGGACCGCCGACAAGTCCGAACTGGTCAACTTGATCACCAACGACGCTCCGGGCGGAATTGAGGGCGGCTTCAAGTGGCAGCTCAGCCCCTCGGGCAACACCATCCAGCTCGAATTCAGCGGGCGCAATGACCGCGTGCGCGTGCCGCCGCGCGGTGTGGTGCAACTGGTGGTCAATGATGACGATGCGTTTTACGGCGTGATGCCCGATCCGCCGCCGCTCAGTGCCTCAGAGGCCACAGCGATGCACGTGCTGGGCGGTCAGGAGGCGCTTCGCAAGGTGCTGATGGACGGCGAGGTCTACCAGGACCAGGGCGTCTACGACATCGTGCGGGACGTGTTGCAGCGGCTCTGCCCGCCATCGCTGGTCTATGACCCCACCGTGATCGGCAACGGCACGGGAACGGACCACGGGCCAACGCTCTCCACCTTCTACAGCCCGACGAGCAACCTCGTGACCGCGTTGGACACGCTCGCCAAAACCGCCGAAACGACCTGGGGGGTGAACGCGAGTGGGCAAGTCTTCTTCGGGCGGCCCGCGCTTGACGCACTGACCGTGGCCTATTCCGCCAAGGGCTGGATGGACCTTCCGATTCAGGGCCGGGAGGCCGTGACGCGGGCGGTGGTCCGGATCGTGAGCGCCCCGGCGCTGCCCAACGGTGGCATCGCGCGCTGGAGCTACGGCCTGCCGAAGACCGTGATCGCCGTGGCTGAGAGCGCTGACCATGATCGCTACCGCGCCGAGGCGGCGTTCGATGTGCCGGAAGGGGTGTCCCTGACCCGGCCCGTGCTACCCACAGGCAACTCCAGCCTGAGCAGTTTCGACGGCTCACCCACTTTCGACGACGATCCGGCCACAACGGTGCAGGTGGCCCTCTCACCCACGGCCCGCATCCTGGCGCTGGACGCCCCGATTGGTCGCACGGTTGGGGCGGAGTTCGAGTATGTGTGGCCGTCCGCCCAGAGCACCCCGGCGTATCGCTGGCGCCTCTATCTGGACTCCATCGGTGCGGTTGCCGAGGGGGACCTGCTGCCCGTGAGCGGGTTGCAGACCGTGCGAATCATCCTGCCGCCAGGCACAACGGCGGGGCCGTCTTGGGACGGGCTGCTGACCATCGGAGCGGCCTCGGTGGATACCCCCACGCCCGACGTGCCGCTGGAGGTGAGCCGCGTGCGCTTCCTGGCGGTGGACGAGGACGTGGCCCAGCGCGTGGCCGAGAGTTACCTGCAACCGCCCTTCGCTGCTCCAGCAGAGGTCACCGTCGGAAGCTTGTTCGTGCCCACGCCAGACATCGTGGTGACGGGCAGCCCCCTCGGAGACCTGACGGCCCCCACAACGCTGTGGGAATACCAGCATGATGACGGGGACATCACTACCACTCGCGTTCGCATTGGCGCGACAGGTGCCGATCCGACGGTCCGGGCGCTGAAGTTCGCCCTGCGTGGCCCGTGAGCGCGGGCCGCTTCACGCTGGTTGCCCGGTCTGGCACGCGCCTGATTCTCCCCGGCGATGCCCGCGTCACCAGCGGCAACGGCGTTCGCCTGGCCTACCGGCTGGGCCGACAAGTGGAAAGCGACGAGTGGGAAACCTTCGGAGATGGCCGCGCCGTCCCGCAGCCGATGACCCTGGAGTGGGATCTGACGGGCATCAGCGAGACCGACGCGGGCGCGAAGGCAACCGCGATGTGGGACGTGGCCCTAGACATCGAGCGGGTCGAGCGGGACAACCGGGTGTACCGGCCCATCGCAAAGCCGCTCGAATACGACGTCGATTCCATCACGGTCGAGCTGCACGCCGTCACACTCACCCTTCTCCCCAGTGGCCCCCGATGGCTGACGCTGACGGGCAACGCGCCGAGGGCGCTGTGAGGCATCAATGAAAGTACCCCTGCAGGGCATGACCGAATATCAGGGCAACCCCACCCATGCCACCATGCGCGTGGATTACCTGGCCCGTCTGGAAGATGGGGTGGGGACAGCTGCGCCCGCCTATCTGGAGTTCTTCGCTGGCGCCGAAGATCTGGCAGACAAGGTCTGGCGTGATGATCATGTCCGGACCGATGCCGCTCAACTGCTGGTGACTCCGGCCAATGCCCACCCCGTCCCCATGAGGGTCACCGAGACGTTCTACTACGATGATCGCCCAGCTGTGGAGCAGACCTACGAGCGGTGGTCCAGCCCGACGAACCTGGACGGCACCGTTCACGATTACACCCAGCCGCAGAAGGTCTTCAGCCCTGCCGGGGTGCCGCTGACCTTCCAGGCGGCGGCGGATCTGATCGGTGCGGGCGGGAATGTGCTGGTGCAGGTGGGCGAGAGGCTGGGCGAACTGAACGGGGTGCTGGCCGATATCGAGCAGAGTCAGGCGGATGTGTCGGCGGTGCTAGGCGTGGCATCCTCTGCCGTCAAGGTCTCGCAAGCAGTGGGCCAGCTTATCCCAGTGCTCGAAAATCTCTTCGAGAGTGCTCCCACCGAGGGCATCACGCTGTTTGACACCAGCGGCAGCACGGCTGCCGCCTACGGATTTGCGATTGGCCCCCGCGCCCCGTTCGAGCAGTTCACGGTCAGCCTCAAGCCGCACGGGGGCAGGCTCACCACCCTGCGGCTGCTGCTCCGCAACACCAACAAGGCCGGGGCAGTGCTGTACGACAAAACCTACATCGTCGATGTCGCGGACGGCGCGCTGCAACGCATCCCCCTGGTCCTGACGCAACTGACGGGCGACGGCACCATCCCGCTCTGGGCAGAACTGCGCGGCAACGTGCCCATCGGCATTTCCTACGCCATCAACACGCTGTTCCCAACCTCGGGAGGCTACCCGGCGTTCGCGTACACCAACGTCACCACCCCAGCGGTCCTCTCGCCGCTCACCGACTTTGGGGGCGGGCAGGCCAGCTACACCCCCTGGTTCCAGACCGTCAAGCGCAATTTCGACGCCGGGTCCGTTGGCCCCACCGCAAGCTGGCTGGCCCTCATGAACACCGCCATGAGCAACCCGGTCAGCCTCCTGCCGCGCTTTGGCCTGCTGGAGTCGGCCATGGCCGCTCAGGTGGGGAACGACACCCTGCCCTACGACACGGCCTATGACGTGCTGGTCGCGGCGGTCAACAACAATTACGGCTTCGGCTTTCCAGTCGGTGTGCGGCAGGGGTTCAACCTCGTGGAGTTTGCCATCGTTGCGTTCCAGGCCATCAAAATCCCCACCTTCGTCAAGGTGCGATTCCGCGAGAACGACAGCGCGGGCGCCATCCTGGGCGAAACGCAGGTGTTCATCAATCCGCGCCTGGGGATTCGCAAAACGGTGCGGGCGCTGTTCCCAGCGGTGATTCTGAATGCTGCGGGCCTGCCACTCTGGCTGGAGTTCACGGCGGACGGGTTTCTCGGCTACGTGGGGCAGTACGGCACCATAGGCCAACCCTATGCGGCGCCGCTCGCCAAATACATCAATGTGGCGCTCGCCTCGCCGCAACTCGCCAACGGGGCCAGCTACCCCACCAGCGTCTTCGCCGCGCAGGGTACGCTCTGGGCGCGCTTCGGGACGGCCAGCACGACGCTCAAGGGGTTCGCGCCGACAGGCGAACTGGCCTCGGCGGTGCAGGCGATGTTCGACACGAACGCCTACTGGCGTCCCGCGCTGAACCTCACCACCCTCTACGCCGCCGAGGGCGTGCCGTGCGAGGTGTTTTTCCAGAACATCCTTCGGGGTCCGGGGGACTATACCGATTACGCCTTTGATCTCTTCTCGCCCAGCTTCACGCAGGTGGACAGCAACGTGCATTACGGCAACCGCCACTGGAGCTGGACGCCGACCACCGCGCAGGCTGCCGCCGGGGACAAGACCCTGACCCTCAATATCAGGCGCAACGGTGTTGATCTGGTCACGGCCAGTATCCCGATCCGGGTGTCGCCGCTGAGCCGGGGCACCAGTACGCCGCGCAAGGTGCTGGCGATTGCCGACAGCCTCACCGATCACGGGCGGTACATGAGCCGTTTTCTCTGGCGCACCCAGCAGGCGGGCGACCCGCTGGATGTGGTGAGTCTCGGCACACGGGCCGGGAGCGTGCCGTGGACGACGGACGTGGGTCTGCCTGCCGTCAAAACCGAGGGGTGGTCCGGCAAAACGGTGGCGTACCACTACAGCGATCCGGCCAGCAATTTCACGTTTGCGGCGGACGGCAACCCGAACGGAACGATCTTCGATTTCGCCCGTTACCTCAGCACCAACAGTTTCAGCATGGTCGCCGATGACCTCGTGTACTTCGCGCTGGGGACCAACGACATCGGCGCGCCCGCGAACGACTCCATCGCCCGCCACGTCATCAATCAGATGTTCGTGCAGCTGGACGCCATGATGGCCAATATCCGCGCCGCTGTGCCCAACATCAACATCGGCATCGTGCAGATCATCCCCGCCGCGAACGTGATGTGGCAGCGGCAGCGCAACCGGGCGCGGGCGATCTACCTCGAAATGATCAACGCCAAATATGGCGGGCGCGAGGGTGAACGGATTTACGTGATCCCGATGGGGCACGCGCTGGACTGCGACAACGCCTTCCCGTGGAACAACCGCAGCCTCAGCCCCTGGTCGGCGCAGACCTCCAAATCCGTGACGGACACCATCCACCCGGTGCCTCAAACCACGCCTGTCAGCGACGTGGGCGGGTATGGGTATGACCAGATGGGGGATGCCCTGTACGCCTTCGCCAAGTGGCTCTGGCGGGCCTGACCTGAGCACACACAACATCGGCCAGTCCACAAACCCTGAAAGCCCCTGCCGAATGCAGGGGCTTTGCGTTGCCCGCTGGAGGCTCAATGAACCTGACAGAATTTCGAGCGGTCCTAGCAGCATTCATTGCCGCCCTACAACAGCTCGTGGCCGGTCTGCCCGGTGCTGACAACACCACGCCCACCGTCAACCTCACGGCCAACGTGTCGCAGATCAATGCACCTGGATCTGTTGAGTTCAATGTCACAGCGTCAACCAACACGGTCAGCCTGGAGGTCTACCGCTATCCAGGTGCGGTGCGAGTGGCCACGCTGCCTCCAGTTGGCGGTACGTTCAGTGACAGGATCGAGAGCGGGAGCATCGTCTATCAGTACAGGGCCGTGGCGCGTGCTGCCGATAAACGCGAAGCCGTACAGGAAATCAGTATCACGGTGGACATTCCACCTGTCGAAGTGCAGGATGCCACCCCGCCCAGCCTTTCCTTGAGGGTCACTCCCAACCCGGTGACGGCGGCGGGCACGGCAATGTTGATTGCTGATGTGACAGACGATGTGGCTGTAGCGAGCGTGACCTTCCGCCTCACGGGGTCCGGCGCCAGGACTCTGGGCACCGTGACCGAGGCCCCCTTTATCTGGGAGGACGATACCCCGCTCACCACAGCCAACAACGGCACACGCACCTATGAGGCCATCGCCACCGACACATCGGGCAACGTCAGCGCCATCGCCACGGCAAGCGTGCAGGTCAACATCCCGATTCCCCCGGACGTGACGGCCCCGGTGATCAGCAGCTTCACCATGCCCAACCATCCGAGCCTGACCATCACCGAGGCGGGCAGCTTCCTGTTCCGCGCTATCGCAACGGACAACGTCGCCCTCAAGTATGTGCTGTTCTACTGGAACAACATCGAGGCCAAGCGCAAAACCACTGCGCCTTACGAGATCAATCTGGATTTCACCGCCGCCAACAATGGTCCGGTCCAGATTCGCGCACGTGCATATGACACCTCCGACAACTTCACGGATTTCGTTCTTGAGCTGACCGTCAACATCAGCGGCGCGGCCCCCATCAACCCAGCGCTGTACGTGGAGCCAGATCCGGCCACGATTCCCTGGGGCGCTCCCATCGTCATCAACGATGCCTATCTGACCGCGAGGGGCGCCACCCTGATCACCACCGGGGAATACGCGGGGCGCTGGAAGCTGACGCTGGATCATCCCGCCTTGAACCTCGTGACCGGCGATTGCGCGGTCTGGGTCAACACCACGAAGCCGCTCCTACTGACACAGAGCACGTGGTGTGGCGTGGGCGGCGGCGGCACTGGGCGCGGCGCAATTGGGAACGGCGTGTACGGCAAGCCCGTCGGGAACAGCACTGCCGTGGACATCGTGATTGAGGACTGCACGCAGATCAAACCGACGCCCGCTCAAATGCAGAACGGCCAGTACGCGGGCGGCCTGCGCTTCGCGTACCCCAAGAACGTGATCGTGCGGAACAGCAACATCAACGGTCCTGGCCTGCTGGTGGCTGAACTGAATCCCGCAAACGGTGGCACCGCCAAGTTCCAGCGCAATAAGGTGCGGAACATTGACGGGCGGATCGTGGACAAGACGCAGCCCGACGGCTGGAAAACTGGCTTGGGGACGGCTGGCGCGAAATATGTTCAGGCCGTCCAGCTGGACAAGGTTCGGAACACACCAGGCATCGAGATTTCCGACAACGATATTGAGAATCTGCCAGGAGAGAGCCGCGTCGAGGACAACATCAACACCTACAAGAGTGGGGGCACGGCAGCCTCGCCTCTGAAAATCTTCCGCAATCTGATCAACGGGGCCTATTCCGGACATCCGAATGATGCCTTCTCTGGCTCTGCCGTGGTGATGGGGGACGAGGGCGGAGACCGCACCGAGGCTATTGAGAACACTGCCGTCAACACCAGCAACACCGCTATCAGCATGAGCAGCATGAATTACGGGAAGATCCTGCGAAACAAGATGGCCCAGACCGGTCTGCTGCCCGACGGCTCTCGGGTGGACGCCAATGGGACGAACATCGATGTGGGGGTCTATGCCCGGAATTACGCGGGGGATAGCGGCTTCATCATGGACAAGACGACGAACGTCGTGGACGACAACGATATCGCCTGGAACGCACCACTGGAGGGTCAGCCCAATCGTCAGTTGAACTACGGCTTCTCGGACAACGCCAGCGCGGGTCCGATTGGGAACAGGGTGTATGGCGTCGCCACGGACGCACTGATCCAGACGCTCATCTCGAACCACCGGGCCGCATGGCAGAGCGCGGGCGTGATCGTTGGGAGGCGCAAACCATGAGGCAACGTTGTCTTCAGATTCGGGTGAGGTAGCCGATGGCACTCGATCCCACCCTGAGCACCTACGCGCTGGCCGTGGCCGCCGCCTCTGGCCTGGTGGCTGCTGGCATGCACGGCACCACGGTGGCCAGCAGCCCACGGCCCCCACCCATCCGGCGCGTCCTGATCGCTGAGCTGATCCGCTCGTTCGTGGTCGGCGCGGCCACCTCAGAGATCATTCGCCAGTTGCCCTGGCAGTGGCAGCTCCTCCCAGTACTGCTGGCCGCCGCCGTCGTGGGCAGCACCCTCGGGCCGCGTGGCATCGGCTGGCTGTTCGCCGGTGGCCTGGGCCTACTTCGCAAGCTGGTGCCGCTCCTCTCAGGTATTCCAGACGCACCCAAGCCCAAGGAGGTGGAAGATGCAGACCCTAAGTGAGCTGGCCGCGTGGTGGAACACCGTCTACAACGGCACCCTGATCCATGACCCCAACCTGAGTTACATCGTGGTCAGCGTTCTGCGCCTGCTGATCGCCTGGGCTGCATGGCGCTTCCTGAGTGCGCTGGGACGCTATCTGCGCGTCGCGTTCCCTCGCCCCCACACGCCCCCCAATATCGTCCACTGGGTGCGCTGGTGGCTGTGGTTGCGCCTGCAAGAGTTCGGTTTGTTCAAGATCGGCGTGGCCATGTTGGCCGTGCTGCTGGCCCTCCAGATTCCCGCAGGTGTGGCAGGCACGTTGGCTGGGGCGAGTGCCTATCTGCTGCTGGCCTATCCCGCGATGCTGGCGATGCTCGTCGGTGGGGCGCAGTTGTTCAACCGTCTGACACAGCAGATTCAGCACCCGGAGGTGCAACCGTGACCGCGTTTTCCCCTGTGCTCAACTCTCCGACGACGACCTACAGCGTTCAGCCTGGCTGTGGCTTCCTGGACGACCGCTACTACTACTCCACACTTCGCCGCAAGGGCGTGCTGGTGGCCCGCAAGCAGGTGCATCCAGCGGTGGATTTCAACGCCATCACAGGCGGCGATACCGATCTCGGAGACGGCGTCCATGCGGCGGACGGTGGCACCGTGGTGGGCACTATGTGGGACCCCTACATCGGTGGGATCATCGAGATCGAACACCCTGATGGCGACATTTCAGGCTACTGGCATTGCCGTGACATCCACGTTGTGAAGGGCCAGTACGTCAACGGCGGCGATCTGATCGGGCAGGTCGGCAAGGGCGCGAAGCTCGACATGGCGGCGCACCTGCATTTCTATGTGAAACGCTCAGGTGTGTCGTTGCCGATCAATTACTGGCCCAGCACGCACATCTCCGACAAGGCGGAGTGCGAGGCGTTCATTCGCGCCCACTACCACGAGCCACTGGCCTGGCTGAAGGCCCGTGGAGCCAAAACGACGCTGGCCGATCTGCAAGCCCAGAAAGGCGAGCCCACCAAGGTGTTGGTCGTGCATGGCGACGAGATCGTGGACGTGACCGGCAAGCTGGTGCCGATGCCTGAACGCGGCATGACCCTGGATGCCCGCACGGCCACCGTGCGGCTGTACGTCAACCAGACAGCTCCCAGCCGCATCCCCGCTTTACCACCCTCCCGGTAAGCCGCGTCCCAGAGGCGCAATCCAATCCGTCCAGGCCACCGTGAGGTGGCCGCCTTGCTGTACGCCCTGGAGGGCAAGATGCAAAAATCCAAGTTTCTCGGACTGTTGACTGGCGCGCTGGCGCTGGGAAGTGCCACCGCCGCGCAGACCACTGCGCTGGATAACTGGACTGACAAGTGGCTGGAGAAGCTGACCGCCGAGGCAACGGAGCTGTTCACTGGCCCGTTCGCATACCAGGAACTGGGCATGCTGGCCGAGACGTGCGTGCAGGCGGCGCAGGAGCTGAAGGGCGTCATCAAGGGCATTCCGCGCGCGGTCCTGGCTCAGAAGGCCCTGGGCGCAGCTGCACGTGCGGCCCTGCCCGACAACTACGAGGGCTGGGCGCTGATGCTGATCGATGGCCCTGGCGCGGCGATCCTGATCGAGGCGGCCTTCCAGCGGCTGTTCGGCCCTGAAGCCCAGGAAGCCGCTGCTGCGCCCATTGTGGACGCGCCCGAAGTCGCAGAAGGCGGCATTCAGTGAAGCGCTCGCTGGTGCTGGCGTCGCTGCTTTGCGGCCTGGTGGCCTGTGCTCCAGCGGCCACCGTGGCACCGCCTGATCGTGATGGTGCTGCACTGCGCCTGGCCAGCATTGAGGGCGGCGTAACGGCCTATTTCAACGCTGGCCTGAGCGACGTTTTCCCTCTGAAGTTCACCATCACGGGCAGCGATCTGCGGGTCAATGCGCCGCAGTACTGCAACGTCAGCAACGCGGCCATTCTGTGCACCGTGCCGAGGCTGCCAGCGGGCGGGAACTTCGTGCTCCCCATGCGTGGCAGCAACATCAGCGTGGTGGCCCTGTACAAGCGGGCCAGTGGGGCAGAGTTCAAGCTCACGGCTCAGCAGTAAGTACCGAACATCTCAGGCGATACAACAGATGCCCCCGCGATTGGCGGGGGCATTGAAGCCTCTCGAAATTCAGAAATTCAGTTTGGACCGAGATCGCCGTCAGGACCATATTTTATGAACGCGGCCATGATTCCGGAAATCGTCTCCCAAAGGTCGTTGACCTCCTCGCGGTGCAAGCCGAAATGCTCCTGGTGACGCCGCCACTTTTCGGCTATGGGATCGTTTACCGTGATGTGGGCAACGCGGCTTAGAACTTCCACCTTAACTATCTCGTGATTCTGGATGTAGCCAGTGCCTTCCCCTGTTCCACCCTGCCAGAAGCGTGCCACCATCTTGCGCGTTGTATCGATCTGAAGCCGCATGCTTGAGCCTGGCTCTGGGTTTGTCGCCTCAAATAGATCGCAGATAGCTTCCAAGGTGACAAGATGTGCTTCAGTCAGCACCAGATCTGGGATCACGCGGGGTTCAGACATAGGGGAAAATATAACCTGAATTATGCTGACACCTTATTTGACTCTGGAGAGCACCTTGATGCACTCACTCTCACCTTTGGAACAAATTAAATGTCCGTGGGACAAATTGAGTGTCAACGCTGTGGACATTTAATTTGACTCAACAGTGACGTTTAATTTGACCCGCGACACGATGCCTCTGGCCCTCTCCCGAAGTATCCGGAATCTGTGTGATGGCCGTCTCTGCCCTGGGGCAAGGGGTGGTCAGAGTGTGATTGCTGTGGGCGCATGCGCTGCCTCAGCGGTTCCAGAGGACACGGTGAGTCTGTCTGCACGGCTAGCGTTGCCCGAACGGCCCGCGCTGAGGGCGCCTCTTAAGCGCACCCTACAAGCTCGTCAACACTGCCCTACATGTCGGACTGCTCCGTCGTAGAGGATCAATCCCCAGAGCCATGAATTGGGTCGAGATGCGGCGACTGACGCACGTGGCGCCCGATTTACTATTTGTGCCGTGAGAATGCATCCAGGTCGAGAAGTAAAGGTGATCCAACCCATCGGCACTTGGATTGTGGTTCTATAGCCCACCGAGTCTGCAGCCGGACTGGCCCCGGAAAGAGGGGAGGCTGCAACCTTCTGCCGCTTCCGGGTTAATGTGAATGCGCAAGCGCTCCTGCCTTGCTCATCCCCTGGTGTTCAAGGTGCCACTTGATGCCACCCGTTCAGCAGACCTTTAAGGAACAGCGTGATGCACGATCATCTAGAAGAAGAATCCATTCCCCTGCCTGTCGAGTTTCAGGAACGAATGCAAGCTCTGGAATCCCAGGTTCGAGACCTTCAGCTCAGCAAACAGCGCAGCGTCACTCTGTTCCATGAGGCCCCAACACCAGCCCTTCTCTTGAACGCGGCAGGACGAGTTGAGGACGCCAACGCTGCTGCCTGTGGCCTATTTGGCCGCACGCCTGAAGTGCTGCTGGGCAAACGGCTGGATCAATTCCTGTCCCCCACCTCGCACGGCGCGCTGGATGTCCTCCTGAAACAGGTGTCCAGGACGTCCCTGAAGCAACGCGGCGAGGTCCAGCTGCTTCACAGCGATGGTGCCCTCTCAGACCTGCTGCTCGATGTGGTCTCCTCCCAGCAAGACGGCAAGTTCCTGTATTTCCATATGGGACTGACGGATGTCACCTCTTACAAACAGGCACATCAGACCCTACTGGACGGGCATGCCACCCTGGCACAACAGATCGAAGGTCAGGCATCCATCGTCCGCGCCCTGAATCAGGAATTGGAACAGACCAGTAGCACATTCATCCAGCAGCTTCACCTTCCCGTCGCGCGGGCCATGAACCTTCTGGGTCAGCTTCGACACGTGCTGGGCGAACCAGCCGACGAGATCAGCCACCCTCTTCTCAAGACCGAACAGGCCGTACAGCAGGTCACCGCCCTGATGGCCTCCATGGACCGGTATATGCAGATGCGCAGCATGCGGGTTCATCTGCGCCCGATCGATCTGAACCGGGTGCTGCGCGAGGTGGTCAAGAACGCTCAGCCGGTCATGGTGGACCGGAATGTCCAGCTCTCCCAGGACACACTGCCCACGGTCCAGGGAGACAGTCAGGCGCTTTACGTGATTCTGGACGAATATGTGGCGAACGCGCTGAAGTTCACCAAGGAGCGGGAGCTCGCCCGTATCCGTGTGCTGGTCCGGGAAATGGCCTCCGAGTACCACATTGGCGTTGAGGACAACGGAACAGGGTTCAACATGCGACAAAAAGACAAGCTCTTCCGGTTGTTCGGACGGCTGCACTCTTCCAAAGAATACGAAGGTACAGGCGTCGGTCTGGTCACAGTGCGCCGCTCCTGCGAGCGGTTCGGTGGCCGCGTGTGGGCAGAAGGCAAGACGGGGCAAGGGGCGACGTTCTGGTTCGCCTGGCCCAAAACGGTCGTTCTGGCCGGATAAGCCTCACGCTTGATTTCCCACAATGGAAGGTGGTGAACCCGCTCCGACTTCTCAGAGACATGACCTCGCATTGGAGGACCCTGCGCGGCGGGAACGGACGTGTTAGAAGGGAAGTCTTTGCGCGTCGCTGGCGCGAGCGGCGGACGGTGAGCTGCCTCAGCGACGAGACTACGTTCACGCTGCCCTAGGCCTGAAGCGGGCGAGGGGCGTCCTTAAACCGGCTCCTTCTGGTAGCGCGTCGGTGAAGGCGACTCCGCCGGATAGTTCAACGTAAGCCACGCTCGTTAAACGCTCTATGAAGCTGAGCAGAAGTCGTAGTTAGGAGCGAGACAGCGCCCGAAAACTAGTGACGCGCCTTCCTCTGAACCAAGGCTCCTTCATGAAACTGAAGGAGAGCCAGAGAGCAAGCTTAAGGTCGGCAGGTCGAACTGGAAAACGGCGTGCTGGACCGTGCTCTAGCGTGCGTGTCGCCACTTAGATCTGGTGGCTGCCCCATCCAAGGAGACAACAGCATGACGGGTCACCAGTCCACTCGTGGCGGGTCCTCTGCCTCGCAAGGCACCTTCTCTCAGCTTCGCGTTCTGGAAAAGCAGATTTACCGCGGCCCGAATGTCTATGGCTACGAACCCATGATCCGTTTTCAGCTTGATCTGGGAGCACTCGAAGAGTACCCCTCAAACAAGCTTCCAGGGTTCACCGCCCGCCTGCTGGAACTTCTTCCCTCGCTGCAGTCCCATGGCTGCTGCTACCGCGAGCCGGGCGGGTTCGTCCGCCGCCTGATCGACGGCACATGGCTGGGACATGTCAGCGAACATGTTGCCTTGGAGCTTCAGTCGCTCGCCGGCAGCCGCGTGACCTACGGCAAGACCCGTTCAGTCAGGGGGCAGCCCGGTGTGTACAACGTCCTGTACAGCTACCGCGACGAGCGCGTGGGACTGATCGCGGGCGGGGTGGCCCTACGCCTCGTCAACAGCCTGCTCCCGCAGGAGTTGCAGGGAGTAGAGGGCCTGGCGCAGCTCCTTCCCGAAGGAAGCAGTCGCATTGACCCCGCCGCCCCCTTCGATTTCGCCGTCGAGCTGGACGAACTGCGTCGCCTGACGAAGCGTTACACACTGGGGCCAACCACCCAGTCCCTGGTGGCCGAGGCTGAGCGCCGGGGCATTCCCTCGCGGCGACTGGATGACCAGAGCCTGGTTCAGCTCGGTTACGGCAAGTACCAGCAGCAGATTCGCGCCAGCATCACCAGCAAAACGCCTCATATTGCCACCATGACGGCGAGCGATAAGGCCCTCACCAAGCAGTTGCTGGACCGGGCGGGCCTGCCGGTGCCGCAGGGTGAAGTCGTGCAGAGCGCCGCAGAAGCCGTACGCGCGGCCCGGCGGCTGCGTTCCCCGGTGGTGACCAAACCGCTAGACGGCAACCATGGACGCGGCGTGTCTCTGAACCTCGTGACCGATGAACAAGTGAGCCAGGGCTTCGAGGAGGCTCGGCAGCACAGCCGGACGGTGGTGGTCGAACAGTACTACCCGGGCAATGACCACCGCGTCCTGGTCGTGAATGGTGAGCTGGTCGCGGTGGCCGAACGTGTGCCCGCCCACGTGGTGGGGGACGGAACGCGCACCGTCAAGGCGCTGGTCGAGGAGATCAACCAGGACCCCCGGCGCGGCAATGGCCACGAGAATGTGATGACCCGCATCGTGATCACTGACCACGTTCTGGAGATCCTTGCGCGCTCGGGTCACACGCCCGACAGCGTCCCTGCCAGCGGCGAGGTGGTGTTCCTGCGCGACACGGCGAACATTTCCACCGGCGGCACGGCCATCGACCGCACGGACGTGATTCATCCCGAGAACGCGACCGTCGCCCGCCGGGCCGCTCAGGTGATCGGTCTGGACGTGGCGGGCATCGACCTGATCAGCCCCGACATCTCCCAGTCGGTTCACCAGACCGGCGGCGGCATCGTGGAAGTCAACGCAGCTCCGGGCTTCCGGATGCACCTGCAGCCTTCCGAGGGTCAACCGCGCAACGTGGCTGCACCCGTCCTCAGCATGCTGTTTCCCAGAGGCACGCCCTGCCGCATGCCGATCATCTCGATCACCGGGACGAACGGCAAGACCACCACCTCGCGCATGGTGGCCCATATCCTGCGGCACGCCGGGAAGTTGGTGGGATTGACCACCTCCAACGGCATCTACATCAACGGAGAACAGATTCTGAGCGGGGACACCACGGGCCCGAAGAGCGCGAAGGTGGTGTTGAGTGACCCCAACGTTGAAGTGGCCGTCCTGGAAACGGCGCGCGGCGGCATCCTGCGCGAGGGCCTGGGCTTCGAGCGCTGTGACGTGGGGGTGGTGCTGAACATCCAGCCAGACCACCTGGGCCTGAAAGGCATCGAGACGATGGAAGACCTGGCCTGGGTCAAGTCGCTGATCGTGGAAGTGGTCACCGAAAACGGCACCAGTGTCCTGAATGCCGACGATCCCCTCACGCTGAAAATGCGGAAAAAGGCCAGGGGAAAACTGACCCTGTTCTCGATGCGCGGCGGGGGTGAGTGCTCACCTGAGTTGCAGCAGCACATCGATCAGGGGGGCACAGCGGTGGTGCGCGAGCCGACCGCGCTGGGGGACGAACTGGTGCTGTATCAGGACGGCCAGCGCCAGCCCATCATGCGTGCCCGCGACATCCCTGCCACCATGGGCAGCTTCGCGCAGGTGAATGTGCAAAATGCCCTGGCAGCCATCGCTGTCGCCGTCGCGCAGGGCCTGGACCATTCGGTGATTCGCGCGGCACTGGGCAGCTTCAGCACCTCCTTCGAGCAGACCCCTGGCCGTCTGAATCTGTATGACGGCCATCCTTTCCGGGCCCTGCTCGATTACGCCCACAATCCGTCGGGGCTGGCGCACCTGAGGGATCTCGTGGCTCACCTGCGCCCGCCCCGTGGCCGCGTGATCGGCGTGATGGGTGTGGCCGGAGACCGCCGCGACGAGGACATCCGCCAGATGGGCGGAATCGCGGCCGAGATGTACGACGAACTCGTGGCCCGTGAGGATGAGCTGCGCCGGGGACGCCCTGTCGGGGAAGGCGCGCGCCTGCTGACTGAGGGAGCGCTGGCGGGGGGCCTCGCGCCCGAGCGCATCACGACCATTCTTACGGAGCGGGAAGCTGTAGAACACGGGCTGCGGATGGCCCAGCCGGGCGACCTCGTGATCTTCCTGGCCACCGAAGTCGAGGGTACCTGGCAGCAGATTCGCGATTTCGACAGTTCCAGCTTGCTTTCCAGCCTGCCGGCTGAAGACCCCGATCCGCAGTCGGATCAGCAAGGGGCCTACCATGACTGAGGTGGACCACGGGGCACGGCCCGAGTGGACCATCATTGTGCACGGCGGGGCACACGAGGTTCCATCAGAAAAGCGCTCGGCAAGCCGGGCCGGGTGTCTGGCCGCCCTGCGTGCCGGGCGAGAGGTGCTGACAGGCGGCGGCACGGCGGTCGAGGCAGTGGAGGCCGCCCTGCGTGTCCTGGAAGACGATCCCACCTTCAATGCAGGGTACGGTTCAGCCCTGAACAGTGACGGGGCGGTAGAGATGGACGCGTCGTTGATGGACGGTGCCACGCTTGATGTCGGCGCAGTGTCGGGCCTGAAAGGCGTGCGCCACCCCATCAGTGTGGCCCGCAGCCTGCTGCGCGAGAAAGAGACCCTGCTGATTGCCGATGGCGCACGCCGCTTTGCCGTCGAGCGCAGGGCCGAATTGTGTGACCCGCAGGACCTGATCTCCCCAAAACAGCAGGAGGCTCTGGCTGAACACGACACCGTGGGCTGCGTGGCTCTGGATACCGCCGGGCACTTGGCGGCGGGTGCCTCCACCGGGGGCCTGAGCGGCCAACGCGCGGGCCGGGTCGGCGACACTCCGCAATGTGGCTGCGGTTTTTACGCCGAGGACGGTGTAGGGGCCGTCGCCTTAACCGGTGAGGGCGAGAGCCTGGCGCGGATGATGACCGCCGCCCGAATTATTCACCGCCTGCCCGGCCAGACCCCAGACGACGTGGTGCAGGGGGTCCTGGAGGAAATGCGACGCCGGGTCGGCGGCGATGCTGGTGGTATAGCCGTCACTCCGGAAGGCAAGGCTGGGTGGTGGCACAACAGCCCCCATATGCCCGTTGCCTACCAGCATTCCGGTCTGAACGAACCGCAGGTTTATCTGGCGAAAGCCGAGGAGGAACGCAGTGTCCAGACATGACCCTGAACAGGCGGGTGCCCGATCAGGGCACGGCACCCTGATCATCATTGGCGGCCATGAGGCCAAGAAAGGCCAGCGCAAAATTCTGAAAGCGGTCGCGCAGCGCGTGAAGGGGGGCCGCCTTGTCATCGCCACCGTCGCTTCCCATCGGCCCGAGGGGTACTTCGAGAGCTACCAGGAAGGCTTTGACGGTCTGGGCGTCGGAGAATTGGCGGAACTGTACGTCGAGAACCGCAGCGAGGCTATGCAGGAGGAAAAGCTACGCGTCCTGGAGGAAGCCACCGGCGTCTTTTTCTCAGGTGGCGATCAGCTTCGCATTACCAGCCAGATCGGGGACACGCCCCTCGAAGCGCGGATCAAGGAAATCCACGAATCGGGCGGCGTGATTGCGGGAACTTCGGCTGGAGCATCGGTCATGTGCGAAACCATGCTTGTCAAGGGGACCAGCGAAGAGTCCTACCGCATTGGAAACCTGCAGATGGCCCCTGGCCTGGGCCTGATACGCGGCGTGATCATCGACCAGCATTTTGCCGAACGTGGGCGGATGGGCCGCCTGTTGGGCGCTGTGGCTCAGAACCCCCGCGTGCTGGGCATCGGCATTGACGAGGACACGGCTATCGTGGTGCAGGGCAGTCACTTTGCCGTGATTGGGAGCGGGGCCGTGTATGTGGCAGACGGCTCCGGCATTACGCACTCCAATGTTGCGGAAGCCCGAGCCGATGACCTGATATCGCTGTATGACGTGCGCCTGCATGTCCTTTCCGACGGGGACAGCTTCGATCTGGAAGGGCGTAGACCTGTTTCCGCCGATGCTTTGAAGGATGCGGTGCCTGGTGACTGATTAAAGAGTGCTGTCTGCCGCACCTAAGCTGAGACCGCGACTTCCCTGTTCTCCCCGTGTTGAGAGGGCAAGCAATGGCCCTCTCTTTTCGCCGATGGATGCCTATGAGGACAGTCCTTGTCATTCTGTAAAGCTTGATGAGTTCCCCTCAGACTTCCAGGCGCTTGCGTTCCCTTACCATTGGGATCCGTATGGATCTCATGGAGTGTCCCCGCGCGGTCAGCGTCTCTTCAGACCTGTTCGGGGACCGCTCCATGAGGTGTTCTGACCTACGGCCCCTGCCCCCTGGCAGCGCCGGGTCCCTGTAATCCTGCTCTCGGTCCCGAATGTTCGCTCGACGTTTATCGCTCCACTCTTTCAGGAGGCATTACCCATGTTCAAAATCAGAAAAGCCCATCTGCTCACCTCCCTGTCGTTGTCGCTCCTGTTGACTGGTGGTCTGGCGCACGCCACCGACCTGGCGCAGATCAAGCAGAAAGGCGTGATGACAGTCGCCATGTCCGGCGAGTATCCGCCCTTCTCGCAGCCTTCCCTCAAGGGTGGCCTGGAAGGCTTCGATGTCGACGTAGCCAATGAACTGGGCAAGCGCCTGGGCGTCAAGGTCAACGTCGTCAAGACCGAATTTCCCTCGATCATTGCCGGCATTCAGGCAGGCGTCTTCGATCTGGCCGTGGCCTCTCAGAGCAAGACCCCCGAGCGTGCCAAAGCCGTGGACTTCTCTGAAGAGCCGTACTACTACGACGGCGTGCAGCTCTTCGCGCCCCTCTCGTCCAAGGCCACCAGCCTGGCGTCGCTCAAGGGGCAGCCTGTCGGCGTTGCCCTGGGGACGATTTTCGAAAAGGCCCTGAAGGACAAGGGCCACGACAAGATCGTGAGCTACTCCGGTGAGCAGGAAGGGTTTCTGGCCCTGGGCGCCGGGCGGGTGCAGGCCTTCCTGACCGAGAAATCAGTGGGGGCTGTCGCTATCAAAAACGGCATCAAGATGAAGCCGATTGGACCTGTCCTGCTTAGCGACGAGACCTACGTAACCTTCGCCAAGAACTCGCCGGCCCTGGCCGCAGCAGTGAACAAAGCTCTGGACGACATGCGGGCCGACGGCACCCTGAAGAAGATCTCGCAGAAGTGGGTGGGCCTGGACATCAGCGTGCCGGCAAAATAATGCTTCGAGTCAAGGTCTGGCACTAAGCCGTGGACGTCCTGCTCAACCCGGATGTGCTGAACAGCCTGTGGCTGGGCACCCGTATTACGCTGGCCCTGACGGTGCTGGCGAGTGTGGGGGGCCTGGTTTTGGGTTTGCTGGCGGCAATTGCCAAATCCTCGCGGATAACCGTGCTGCGGCTGCTGGCGATCATTTACATTGAGGTATTTCGCGGCACGCCGTTGCTCGTGCAGCTTTTCTTCCTGTATTTCGCCCTGCCGCAGTTGACTGGTGTCACCTTGCCCGCCTTCACCACCGCTGCGATTGGCCTGAGCCTGTTTGCGGGTGCGTATACCGCCGAGATCGTGCGCGGCAGCCTGAACGCCGTGGCTGCCGGGCAGCGGGAAGCAGCCACGGCCCTGGGGCTCAAACCCCTTCAGGTGCTGACCGAAGTGCAACTGCCGCAGGCCACCCGCATTGCCCTGCCCGCCCTTGGCAACCAATTTATTGGCCTGCTGAAGGACTCCAGTCTCGCGTCGGTGATCACTGTGACCGAGTTGCTGCTCAGCACGCGCGGCCTAGTGGCGGCTACGTTTCAGCCAGTGGCCCTGTATGCGGCCACAGGTCTGATCTACTTCTTGCTGTCCAATGTGGCTTCGCGGCTGTTTGCGGTGCTGGAGTACCGGCTCAACCGTCCCTACCGCTCAGTCTCCTGAACTGCGAGACATATGTGGTGGGATCCGGCCATGATGTCACTGGTTCTGGTGGAGAGGGCTTAGCCCGGCGTCCGCACCCGCCCGGTAAAGCGATTTGCTTGCATCAAATGCATCCGTTTCATCACAAGAAGGCGCGAGTTGGCTAAGGGGGCGCGTGTGACTTTTTCTGCCGGTCATCACTGTTTAAACCATCATTTACTGGCCGCTAACATGCTTAAAACGAACCATATGATCCTTATATTTGGCGACACAGCATGACTAATGATGCGTCTTATTCTGTTCAAAGATGAGCCTGGATTGACTCTTAAGCAGAAATAACCCTGTGACTAAGAGTGACTGGAGAGCGGCAGTGACGCCGCTCTCCAATCACATCAGCTCCACCTGTTTTAACATCACGTGATACGTGAATTCTCTATTCCTCTCTATGCCTGCGGTCCTCTGGAGTCAGAGCATCCTCGTGGGATGCACTTTCCTCGGGACGCTGCCGGTAATAGCGGCGTAGCCACTGGCTCAGACCATTGAGGTCTGGGAACAGCGTACGTTCAGTGATGTTGAATTGATCCAGTCGATCACGGATTTCCCATTTCATTTCCTGTGCCACAACCACCCGCCGTGCCAGATTGATTTGCTGTTGTAACCAATGTTCGGGCGTCATGTCAGGGTTCGACAGCAGGGCAAACAGCGCCGACTGTTGGACGATCCGCTGGTCAATCGATGGGGGTTCCAGCAGCAGCAGGAAAGGCTTTCCGTGCTGGCCTTCCATCCGGTCCAGCCAGCCGATTTCGGCATCGAAAGGTAATGTGGCCTCAGCGTTCTCCCCACTGAAGCCCCCCAGCATCTCTGTGGTAAAAACGCTGCTGCCCTCTCGCTCTAAGAGGCTCTGCAACTCTTCTGGAAGCTCAGCAGCTGTGGTGGCTGGATCAAGCATCCAGACCACGCCATCCTCATCATCATGGCGTTCGTCACTGGTTGCAAAATGCAGGGCAACCAGCGGTGAATACGTCCAGTCCAGTAAGCGGGTGGGCAGGCCATGATGTTGCCCCAGCGCCAGCCAGGACCACAACTGACGCTGGGGCGGTACGGTGGCAAGCGCGTACTTGCGAAAGGCGCGGATCAGATGTCGCTCAATGTCGCGCGGGGTGCTGGAGAGGCGTTGCAATGAGGTGGTCAGAGGCGCTGTGGTGCCCTGTCCCCGGAAGATGTAAGGAGAGCGGAAGCGCCGCAATTCTGAATTCCAGGTGTTGTGCTGCAATGCGCTCAGCAGCTCTTCCCAGGTCTCAGGACGCTGATTGGTGGTCATGTCTCTCCTTGTCAAAGCGGCTTGGAGACGCCAGAGACATGGAGCAGCACGCAAGTCCTTACATTCCGGATCTGCTTTGCTCAGGCCTTGGCAGTGCCCTCTTAAAGTCTGAAGCGCGTGGGGTCTCAATCTTCATCCGGTGCGCTACAGGCGATAGGGTCTAGCGGGTAGTGGCCAGAGCCTTCTCCCGAGGAGTGTAGGGTCGTGGCGGCTGGAGTACCAACGCCCCCGGTGCTGAGGAGAAGATTCCTTCACAGGCGACGCTTAGCCGTTGACTACGTCCCCACCGTTGGGGTGCAGCACCTGACCACTGATATAGCTGCTGTCCTCGGAAGCCAGGAACACGTAGCTGGGCGCAACCTCGGCGGGCTGGCCGGGACGTCCCAGTGGCGTGTCCTGGCCGTGCTCGCCCACCCGTTCGCGGTCAAAGGTACTGGGGATCAGCGGTGTCCAGATGGGGCCAGGAGCCACCGCATTGACGCGGATGCCCTGTTCGGCGAGGTTCTGCGAGAGACTGCGCGTGAAGGCCACAATCGCGCCCTTGGTGCTGGAGTAATCAAGCAGTTGTGGGCTGCCCTTGTAGGCCGTAATGCTGGTGGAGTTCACGATGCAGTCCCCTTTTTGCAGGTGCGGCATGGCGGCCTGCGTCAGGTAGAACATGCTGAAAATGTTGGTGCGGAAGGTCCGTTCCAGTTGTTCAGGGCTGATTTCCGTGATCTTTTCCCGTGGGTGTTGCTCAGCGGCATTGTTGACCAAGACGTTCAGACCGCCGAGTTCCTGCACAACCTGCTTCACAGCGTCCTGACAAAACTGCACGTCTCCGATATCCCCAGCAATGCACAGGCCCCGGCGCCCCTCGGCCTGCACCATTTCAAGGGTGGCCTGAGCGTCCTCGTGCTCGTCGAGATACACGATGGCCACGTCCGCGCCTTCACGTGCGAAATGCACCGCAACAGCTCGCCCAATGCCGCTGTCGCCGCCTGTGATCAGCGCTACCTTCCCTTTCAGCTTGTCGCTTCCCTTGTAGTCGTCGCGGATCACAACGGGTGTCAGGCTCATCTCGGCCTCGCTGCCCGGCTCCTTCTGCTGTGTTTCCGCTGGGACCTGCTGTGGCATCTCCTGGGTAGAAGCCGTTTCAGGCTGTGCATTCTGACTGGACTTTTCTTCGTTTGTCATAAAAACTCCTCTGGTTCACAGTCATCGACAAAGCGCTGCTTTTCGGGAACCAGAATTTGCGGCGAGCTCGTCCTCTCGTCGTTCGTCCTGGGAATTACGCTTGGCAGGGGGACTACAGCAGCTGCTGGAGTTCGTCGCTGGTGATATTCAGGTACACGCCATCATCCACGTGATCCACAACATTCAAGGGAATAAAGTGACGTTGCCCGTCCTCCATGGGAGTGGTCACCAGGTATTCGGATTCCACGCTTTCGGCGTGCCCGTGGATAAAATCGTCAGCGCAGATAATGGGCAGTCCGGAGACCAGATCGTTATCGAGTTCCATAATGTCTTCCTTTCGCGCTTTAGCACGAGGTTCCTGGCACCAAGAGTCTCAGGGCAAAAGTCCAGGTTATAGGTGAGCAGGTCTGGGCGGGTCACTCGCATCGTCAATGTGGTCCTCCGCACAGGCAGGCGGCTTATGGCGCGTGCTCTCAAAAACCATAAATGGAATTGTGGCTGTTCTCACAAGGGACTACGTGTACTGAAGCTTTGAGAGACCAGAAACCTTCACGCGGACATCCAACAGCCACGTAAATTGGCTCGGTGTTAAAAGGTTTCCAGACCAGTGCCTCAAAATCGCCACTTTTGCTTCGAGAGCGCTTGAACAGAGGTCAGGATTTTGGAGAGTCACAATGAGAGGCGTTGATTATTGCGACAGAATGTGTAGCCCGTCCTCGACATTCCAGTTTGTGGCCTCCTCTCTCAGAGTGCTTGGGAAGATGGGCAGGAGCATGAGAGGAGAATGTTCGGTCCTAATGATGGGCTAATGACCTCCATCCATGGAGATTGGAAACGCTTTAGGCACAGCACATATTGCAGGTGACAGGTGGCCTTGGGGCCAAAGACTATGGTTGGGTCGGCAGGAGTCCTCAAACACCTTTTTGGCAGATGACACCACGCCTGTGGGGTAAGAACAAGCGCTCAGTTGCTGGGTAGTCGTCTGAACACCTTCCCCTACGAGAGGGGGCAACCGCTGCCTGTTGCCTACCAGCATAGGATGGGGCATGCTTCCCCACCGGCTCATCGTTATCGGCGCGTCTGCGGGGGGCACGGAACCGCTGCTCGAACTCGTGGCGGGGTTGCCCTGTGGCTTTCCTGCGGCGATCTGCATCGTCACCCACATTCCCGCCCACAGTCCCAGCCGCCTGCCCGAGATTCTCAGCAACGCCGGACCTCTGCCTGCCTCCCACCCGCATGACGGAGAACCTGTTCGGCCTGGACGCATCTATTGCGCTCCGCCGGACAGCCATTTGCTTGTCGAAGAAGGTCACCTCGCCGTCAAGCGGGGGCCGCGAGAGAACCGCAACCGCCCTGCCATCGACGCCCTCTTCCGCTCCGCCGGTTACGGCGAGGGGCCCGGTGCCATCGGGGTGGTGCTGTCTGGGATGCTGGACGACGGCACCTCGGGGCTGTGGACCATCAAGCGCTTCGGCGGCACCACGATCGTGCAGGACCCTGCGGAGGCCGAATACGATTCCATGCCGCTCAGCGCCCTGAACCAGGTGGAGGTGGATCACGTCGTGCGCGCCCGCGATCTCGCCGCACTGCTCGTGCGCCTGGCGGCAGAACCGCTGCTGAAGGCTGAAGGAGGACGGGTCAGTGACCATGATCGGCGGCGTGTTGAGGCAGAGATCAGCATTGCCATGTGCGGCCACGCCTTTCGCAAGGGCGTTATGGACTTCGGCCAGGTGACGCCACAAACCTGCCCGGAATGTGGTGGAGTGCTGGTCCAGATCAGGGAGGGCGGCTTTACCCGCTACCGCTGTCACACCGGACATGCCTATACCGCGGACACCCTGCTGACCAGCGTGAGCGAGCACGTCGAGGAGACGCTGTGGCAGACGATGCGCACGCTGGAGGAAGCGACGTTGCTACTGGAGAACACCGGCGCGGAGTACCGGGAGAACGGCAACGCCCGCCTGGCGCAGGCCTACGCCCGCCGGGCCGGCGAGATGGAGGCGCGCAGCCGCGCGATCTTCGACTCGATTGTCTGGAGTAAGACGTTGAGCGCCCAGCGGATCAAACACGAAGAAGAGAAATAAGCGCCCGTGCTGCGGATCATTCCCCCTGCAAAGGGTCTTCCGCGTCGCCCGTAAACGTTTCGCCCGCCTGAGCCGCCCGCTGCATCACCGCCGTGATGTCCTCCAGCATCAGCAGATGCAGGGCGCGCGTTCCATCCAGGCCCAGCACCGGCCACGCCTCCACCTTCGTCTTCTGCATGCCCACGCCAGGGGCGTTGAGATCGATGACGTACTGGGTCAGCGGTGTATCAGTCAGCACCATGTCCATGAGCCGCTCCCGCAGCTCCCACAGATCAAGCTGTCGGCGGCCAAGGTCGGCCAGTCGCTGCCCCCGGGCCTGCTCGGGCGACACTTGCAGCAGGCTGTACAGCGCCCGGTTGGCCGTCACCAGGCGCAGGTCGTCGTCGAACACCAGCGTTGGGATGAGGACGGCATTGAGCAGCGCTTCCGAGTACAGTTCCGAGTGATCCAGCCTCGCTTCCAGGGACTTGACGGCGTCGATGTTGGTAAAGGTCACGACGGCCCCGTCGATGAAGTTATCGGAGGTGCGATAGGGGGTGACGCGCATCAGGTGCCAGTGGCCCTCGGGGGTCTGAACCTGCGCCTCGAAGGGCAGCAGCGTTTCCAGCACCTGCGCCACGTGCCCCCCGAAGTCCACATCCCTGAGCCGCACGTTGATGTCACCGATATGCCGCCCGATATCCGTCTGAAGCAGGTTGATGACCATGTCGATCTGGGGTGTGAAGCGCTTGATGCGCAGGTCGTTGCCCAGGAACAGGGTGGCAATTCCCGCGCTCTCCAGCAGGTTCTTCATGTCGCCCTGCGCCTGGGTCAGGTTTTGAATGATGCCCCGGTGTTCGGCGTTCGTGGTGATGAGTTCCTCATTGAGCGACTGGAGTTCCTCCTTGGAGGTCAGCAGTTCCTCGTTGGTGCTCTTGAGTTCCTCAATGGTTGTCTGGTACTCCTCGTTGGTGCTGCGCAGCTCCTCGGTGGAGATGATGTGTTCCTCGCTGGTCATCTGCAAGGTCTCGCGCAGGTGGTGCAGTTCCCGGGTCAGGGCCTGTACCTGATCCACCTGCTCGGGCGCGGCCTGGGCAGTGATTCCCTCGGCGGGCCGCTCCTGAAACGCGATCAGCAGCGTGTCCCCATCGGCCTGTCCCTCGGGGGGGTGGATGGGCTGCACCGTCACGTCCAGGATGAAGGGCGCCCCCGCGTCACCATGCCCCACGTCGCGCAGCGTGACCGCGCGCCTCTCCTGAAGGACGCGGCGCATGGCGGTGGAGAGTTCGAAGCGCAGGCCGTCGCGGCTCATGTCCAGCACGTTGCTGATGCCGCCCATCCCGGAGGGCAACTCCAGGTAACGGCTGGTGCGCCCGTTCACGTACAGAATATCGCCCTGCGCGTTCACCACGACTGCCGCAGGTGCGTAGGTGGCCAGCAACAGGCGCTGCACATGCTGCGGCAAGGCATTGGCGTACACGGGCCGACCCTCCCGCACTGGCGGGGTCAGGGGACGGGGACTGCCCACGCCGCTCAGCAGCGCCTCGACGGGAAGAGCGCCCGCAGCGCCCGGCCCGCGCCGGTAGATGCGCCAGCGGGACTCGACGGCCTCGAACTTCTCGTCGGACGGCCCGATGGTCTCGCTTGCCCCCAGAAACAGCAGCGCTCCTGGCCTGAGCGCGTAGTGGAAGACGGACAGGACCCGCTTTTGCAGTTCGGAATTCAGGTAGATCAGCATGTTGCGGCAGCACAGCAGATCCAGCGCAGTGAAGGGCGGGTCTCCAAAGGTGTTGTGCCGGGCAAACACAATCATGTCGCGGATCAGGTTGCTGATCTGGTAGCCGTCGCCGGTCTCGGTGAAGTACTGCTTGAGTCGCTCGGGGGTGACGTTCTGCTTGATGGAGCGGGGATACAGGCCCAGCCGGGCCTTCTCGATGGACCGTGGGTCGATGTCGGTGGCGAACACCTGCACCGCCGTCGGCCCCGCCCAGCCCGGTTCTTGGGTCAGCTCGTGCAGGACGATGGCGAGGCTGTACGCCTCCTCGCCGCTGGCGCAGCCCACGACCCAGGCCCGAATCGCCTCACCTTCCCGGCCAGGCCGGGTGAGAGAGTCTCGCAGGTGGTTTTTGAGGTGCTCGAATGCCTCGGGGTCGCGGAAGAAGCTCGTCACATTGATGGTGAGGTCGTCGAACAGCGCGTCGATCTCGTCGGGGTGCCGCTTGAGGTACTGGAGGTACTGCGGCAGGGTGACCAGCCGCTGGCCCTGCATGCGCCGGTCGACGCGGCGCAGCAGGGTGGCCACCTTGTAGCGGCTGAAGTCCTGCCCGCTGCGCTCCCGGACGAGGTGCAGGATCTTCTGAAGGTCTGCGGTGGACACGGCCCCCGGGTCACTTTGCAGCAGGCGTGTACGCGTGACCAGCTCGTGCAGCCGGGGCGCAAGCTCGGCGGGCGGCAGAACTTCAAGGACCACGCCGGTGGCGATGGCATTCGTGGGCATGGCCGGGTAGTCGGCGCTGGCGGGATCCTGCGCCAGCACCAGTCCGAGGTTCTCGCTGACCGCCCGGACACCCTGCTGGCCGTCGTCGCCCATGCCTGACAGGATTACCGCCACCGCGCGTTTGCCCTGGTCGGCGGCGAGGCTGCTGAGGAACGCGTCAATGGTGCGTCCCTGCGCCGTCTCCAGGTCGCGCAGCAGCAGCGTGCCGTTCATGATTGCGGGGCTGAACCCGCCGGGAGCGACATAGACATGGTCCGGCTCTACCCGCATGCCCTCCTCTATCTCCACAACGGGGAGGGAGGTGCAGCGGCGCAGCAGGTCCGGCATCAGGCTCTCGCCGTTTGGACTGAGGTGCGCCACCACCACGAACGCCAGGGCGCCGCCCAGCGGTAAGCCCAGGAAAAACCGCTCGTAGCCGTCGAGCGCGCCCGCCGACCCGCCGATGCCAACCACCGCCGAGAGTTGCGGCGGGGTGGGCGCGACTTCGGAGCCGCCGGACGTGGATGAACTGGACTGAACGGGGCGGGGCGGGTGGCGCTGGTCGTCTGACATGGATTCCTCTGGAGCCTGGCAGACGAGAAGGAGTGTCGGCCTGGGCGATCACTCTAGCGTTCACGGCTGACAGGAACCGTGCCTGGGTGCTGTGCCCCAGAGAAAAACGGGCGATTCAACCCGGCCTCTCGGACGCCAACGGCGCAGAGCAGGTCCCTGCCCAGGGCACGCGGGCTGATATAGTCGCCGGTACCCCCCTCCTGCATGGCCTGAGCAGCGTCTCTGCGGAGCCGGACCGCGCCTGTTTCCCTGGAGACTCCATGAGTGACCCGAAGAACAAACGAGATGATCAGAGTCTGCGTGAGACTGCCGTGCGGCAGCTTGAGGAGGGACTCCACGCGGTTCCACCCCCGTCAGAGACCCGGGAAGCCCTGCAACACGAGCTGTCGGTCCACCAGATCGAGCTGGAGCTTCAGAACGAGGAACTGCGGCACACGGTACTGGAGTTGCGGCAGCTGCATGAAAAGTACCTTGGGCTCTACGACTTTGCGCCGGTAGGGTACTTTACCCTGGACCAGAGCGGCACCATCCGCCAGGCGAACTTGCGGGCGGGCCGTCTGCTGGGGGTGGAGCGGTCCCGGCTGCTGGGGCGCCGCCTGTTGCAGTTCACGGCCCCCGAATCAAATACCACGCTGGCAGCGCTGCTGCCCCGCCTGCTCGTCAGTGAGGACGGGCTGGTAACGGAACTGCGGCTGCAACGGGCAGACGGCAGTGTGTTCCCTGTGCGGCTGGAGGGTCAGGCGTACTCCTCCGGAGAGAGCCTGATCGCGGTGACGGACATCACGACCGAGAAAGCCGCGCAGGACGAGTTGCTGCGGCTGAACGAGAACCTGGAGCGGCGCGTCGTGGAACGCACCGCCAGAATCCGCGAACTCAGCGACGAACTCCGTACCGTCATGCTCGCCGTCGCGGAGGACCTGATGGACTCACTGCACCGCGTGGCGTCTTTCGTGGAGGTGCTGCGCCACGACGTTTCCACCGTCCCGGTAACCCCTGCCCAGCGTTTTGCCCCCGTGTTTCGTTCGGTGGAGCGCATGGAGGAACTCGCCCGGGCGCTGCTGGAGTACAGCCGGGCCAGCTCCACGCGCGTCCGGCTGGTGTCTCTTGACCTGAACCGCGTTTTCTCGGAAGTCGAGAAGGACCTGCAGCCAAGCATGGAAGGGCGGAACGTGAAACTGACCCGCGATCCGCTGCCGACCGTGACCGCCGACATCGCCATGATGCAGCAGATGTTTCTCAATCTGCTGGAAAACGCCCTGAAATTCACTGCGGACCGCGAAGTTGCGCGAATCCATGTGGGCGCGGACGAGACCGAAACGGAATTCATCCTGCGCTTCGAAGACAATGGGGTCGGCTTCAACAACCGCCACAGGGACAAGCTGTTTCAAGTGTTCAAACGCCTGCATCCCGAATCCGCCTTTCCTGGTGTGGGGATCGGCCTCGCCATCGTCCGGCGGGCCTGCACCCGCTTCGGCGGACGCGTCTGGGCCGAGGGCCGGGTCGGCGAGGGCGCGACGTTCTTCGTGGCCTGGCCCAAGCACCCAACCGTGCTGGAATAGGTCGGAACGGGGAAGACTCCTCCTGGTTACCTGTCCCCGCCGCGCCCGCTGCCTGGCTTCCAGGTCTGCTCGCGGTAAACCTCGGCCAAGGCCGTCTGGCTCACCTCTTCGCAGTGCTTGGTGAAGTGACCGAGGAGCCTCTTCACTGTTCAGTGTCAACCAGCAGGTGCTGGTCCAGCAGCGCAACGTAGATACGGCCCGGCCGCAGGCGCTCGGCGTGCTGCGCATGTCGGGTGGGCAATGGTCCGCTGCCGCTGAGGAGATCAGACGGGTGACTGGGGTAGTCCGGAGCGATATGGACCCCGACGAGGACAGGGGACTGGGAATCGCGCGGCAGGTTCGAGGCGATCTCCTGGAGGGGGTCAAGCGCGCCAGCCGACCCGCCGATCACGACGATGGGCGCAGGGGACATAGGGTCATCCTCTTGCACAGGCACGGTACGGCCGCCGTGTAATGTTGCCAATGTTCAGCCCAGCGGCAACTCGTCCAGATGGTTCAGCCAGTCCAGCGGATCGTTATAGACCTTTACCGCTCCGTCCAGCCGGTCGTCCCCGCCGCAGCGCAGGGCCACGGTATCCACGCCGCTCTTGCCCGCGGCCTCGATGTCGTAGGGCGTGTCGCCCAGCATCAGGACCTCGTCTGCCTTCCGGCCCAGCTTCTTGAGCGCCGCCTTCACAATGTCTGGGGCGGGCTTGGACTCTTCGACATCCGAGGCGGTGGTGCGTTGCGGAACCAGATCGGCCACGTCCGCGCGCATCAGCAACGCCTCTACCACGGACTCATCGCCTGAGGTGCCGATAATCACGTCCACATCTCGCCGCCGCAATTCCTCCACCAGTTCGCGCGCCCCTGGTTGGGCGCGGATGGTGGGCAGTTCGCCGCGCTGGAAGTGGTCCTTCCAGGCGTTCGAGAGCCGTTCGTACTGTTCGCTGTCCGGCTGTACCCCGGTCAGGCGCGGCACCAGTTGATCGCTGCCCATGCCGATCAGGGTCCGCACCTCATCGAAGCCCAGATGGAAGCCCTCGTCGGCAAAGGCGTGGAGCCAGGCACGGGCGTGGGCGTCGTTGCTGTCCACCAGCGTGCCGTCCAGATCGAGAATGACTGCGTGGTAGGGGGTCATGGCTGCCAGCGTAGCGGGGGCGCGCGCAGGGGAGATGGGCGGCGCTTGGCCGGTGCTTTATGCGCCTGCGGGGTCCGCCCTAGTCCACTGCCCCCGCCGCGCAGCGCCCCGCCACCCGCCCGCTGAACAGGCAGCCGCCCAGGAAAGTTCCTTCCAGCGAGCGGTAGCCGTGCATGCCGCCGCCGCCAAAGCCCGCCACTTCCCCGGCGGCGTACAGCCCCGGCATGGGCTGACCGCTTTCCCCCAGAACCCGCGCCTGAAGGTCTGTCTCCAGGCCGCCCAGCGTCTTGCGGGTCAGAATGTTCAGCTTGACGGCGATCAGGGGGCCAGAAGCCGGGTCCAGCAGCGGCGCGGGTTTGACAATGCGGATCAGACGCTCGTTGATGAAGGCCCGCGCGCCGCGCACCACAGCCAGTTGTGGATCCTTGCCGAACACATTGACGACCTGCAGATCACGGTCCAAAAGCTCACGCTGCACAGTTTCAAATTGCACCGCGCTGTTTCCGATCAAGGCATTCATGCCGCGCACCAGTTCGGGCAGGCTATCGCGCACCACGAAATCCGCGCCCCGATCCATAAAGGCCTGTACCGAGGGAGAGACATTCCTGCCCAACCGTCCGGCCACCTTACGCAGATCGCGGTCTGTCAGATCAAGATTCTGTTCGGACCCGCTGAGGGTGAACTCTTTTTTGATGATCGCCCGGTTCAGCACGAACCAGGTGTAGGGGTAACCGTGCGCCGTGATGTGCTGGAGCGTGCCCAGGGTGTCGAAGCCGGGGTAATTCGGGTATGGCAGCCGCGTGCCGTCCGGCGCGAGCCACAGGCTGCTCGGCCCCGGCAGGATGCGGATACCGTGCATCGGCCAGATGGGATTCGGGTTGCGAATGCCTTCGGTGTAATGCCACATGCGGTCCCGGTTGATCAGGTGCGCGCCCGCCGCCTCGGCCATTACCTGGGCGGCACCGTCCACATGCTTCGGTACGCCGGAAACCATGAAGTCGGGCGCAGGTCCAAGACGCTGCGTGGGCCAGTTCTTGCGCACCAGCTCGTGATTGCCGCCGATGCCACCGGACGTGAGGATCACGGCCCCAGCATTCAAATCGAAATCGTCCACGACGACGCGGGAGCTGGCCTCGCCGCGCAGCACGTCAGAGGGCTCCAGGATATCGCCGTGGACGCCGTGCACCACGCCGCCACTGATGTTCAGGCCACGGACCCGGTGGCGAAATCTGAAGACAATCTGCCCCGTCGCCACATGCTGGCGGACGCGGCGCTCGAACGGTTCGACCACGCCTGGACCAGTGCCCCAGGTGATGTGGAAGCGCGGCACGCTGTTCCCGGGACCACTCGCGCCCTGCCCGCCGCGCTCGGCCCAGCCCACGCCCGGAAAGAAGCGCACGCCCTGTGAGGCCAGCCAGCCGTACTTTTCCCCGGCAGCAAAATCCACGTAGGCCTCGGCCCACCGGCGCGGCCAGTGGTCTTCGAGGCGGTCAAACCCGGCAGTGTTCTGCCAGTCCCGCCAGGCCAGTTCATGGCTGTCACGAATGCCCAGGCGACGCTGCTCCGGAGTGTCGATCAGGAACAGGCCCCCAAAAGACCAGAAGGCCTGTCCGCCCAGATTCTGCTCGCCCTCCTGGTCCAGCAGCAGCACGCGTTTGCCGGCGTCGGCGGCCTCGGCAGCGGCCACCAGTCCGGCCAGGCCCGCGCCGATCACGATGATGTCGGTGTCATGGGTTGTCATGCGGTCTCCTCCAGGCCGTCTGCACGACGGCCCACATTGCGATTGATGGTGAGGCCATTGTGCCGCATGGGCGCTGGTATACGGCCTTTGGGAGCAACCGTGAACAGCCGTGCAGCGCAGGCCACTCTCATCGGCCTTGGCGCGTCGGGCGAAAGAGAGGGCAGAGCAGACCGTCGTGCCGGAGCATCAGTGGCCTCGGACCATCAACCCATCCTGATTGACAGCAAATGGCTGAAGCGTAAGCCGGTAGCGAGCAAAACAGAACTCATCGAAACCAACGAGGCCGCCCCCATTATGAACATCTCGGCAGCTGTCATGACGTTGTTCCTGTCCTCTTTCTGGACTTGGTACAAGCGCTTCCAGGGGACTAGTCAGAGAGGTTACTTAGGCGTAAAATTAATTCATACCAAAACAGGTTGCTGTTCTGCATGGATAACCAGCGACCCGCCTCCTTTCGTGACCGGCGTGAACCATGCATCTGAAGTCCCTTTGTGGGAATCTGGATGCAGCGGAGCGTCGGAATTGTCGTTTTGAACGATGGCAGGAGGAAGCATGGATAGGTTCACGGTAACAGTCAACGGTCAACCCCGCGAGGTACAGGGGGCGCGGCCCCACACCACCCTGCTGAACTGGCTGCGGGACGGCGGCCTGACCGGCTGCAAGGAAGGTTGTGCCGAGGGTGAGTGCGGGGCCTGCGCGGTGCTGGTTTCCCGCCCGGACGGACGCGGCGGCACCCGGCTGGAAAGCGTCAATGCCTGCTTGGTCATGCTCCCGGCCATGAACGGTCAGGAGGTGATCACCGCTGAGGGCCTGGGTACGCCTCAGGGGCTGCATCCAGTCCAGCACGAAATGGCGGTGCGCGGCGGTTCGCAGTGTGGGTACTGCACCCCCGGGTTCGTGGTCAGCATGGCCGCCGAGTACTACCGTCCCGAGCGCCACGAGGGCGAACACCACGCCCCCAACGGCTTTGACCTCCACTCGCTGAGCGGCAACCTGTGTCGCTGCACCGGCTACCGCCCCATTCAGGACGCCGCCCACGCGCTGGGTACGCCGCCTGAAAGCGATCCGATCTCGGCGCTGCGCACCCGCCCAGCCCCGGCGGCCCAGGCCCTGCACCTGTCCGGTCCGGACGGCGACTTTCACCGTCCCGCCGATCTGCCGGAGGCGCTGGAATTGCTGGCCGAACACCCTGATGCCAAGCTGCTGGCGGGCGGCACCGATTGGGGCGTGGAGGTCAACCTTCGCCACGCGCGGGCCGGAGTCACCATTGCCGTGGACGGGCTGGCCGAGTTACGTGAGCTGGAATGGCACGACGATCACGTCCGCATCGGCGCGGGCCTCAATCTCTCGGAGATCGAGCGCCGCCTGGATGGGCGCGTCCCGCTGATGGCCGAGTGGTTCCCGCAGTTCGCCAGCCGCCTGATCCGCAACAGCGCCACACTGGGCGGCAACCTGGGCACAGCCTCGCCCATCGGCGACAGCCCGCCCACGCTGTTGGCGCTGGACGCCTCGCTGATCCTGGCGTCGCGTGGGGGGGAGCGCGAGGTGCCGCTCGCCGGATTCTTCCAGGGCTACCGCCAGCCTGAGCTGCGCGACGGCGAGCTGATCCGTGCGGTCAGGATTCCGCTGCCCCTGGCGCCTGTCACCGGTTTCTACAAGTACGCCAAGCGCCGTTTCGACGATATTTCCAGCGTGGCTGTCGGGATTGCCCTGGAACTCGACGGAAACACTGTCAAGCGTATTCGCATCGGTCTGGGAGGTGTAGCCGCCACCCCTATCCGCGCCCTGAAAGCCGAGGAAGCCCTGATCGGCAGGCCCTGGACCGAACGTAATGTCCGTGAAGCCGCCAAACTCATGGGTCAGGAAGGTACCCCGCTGTCCGATCACCGTGCCAGCGCCGCGTACCGCACGGCCATGCTGGAACAGGCGCTCCTGAAGTTCTTTTTCGAGAAATCGGACGTGGTCCGTGGCTAGCCGCGGGTGGTCCGGCTCTCCCGTCGCAGCCCCCAACCGATCCCCGTCACCGGAGGTGACCCCATGACCAGTCTGCATGAACGCCCGCACAACGGCGCAGTCGGCGACGCCGTGCCGCACGAGAGCGCCTCGGCCCACGTGACCGGACATGCGCTGTACACCGACGATCTGGGGGTGCGGCTGTCAGGATTGCTGCACGCGTGGCCCATTCAGGCCCCCCATGCCCACGCCCGCGTCACGCGCCTGGACCCTTCGCAGGCCCTCAACGTGAGCGGCGTGGTGCGCGTGCTGACCGCTGCCGACGTGCCGGGCGTCAACGACGCGGGCGTTAAGGGTGACGAACCGCTGTTTCCCACTGAAGTGATGTACCACGGTCACCCGGTGGCCTGGGTGTTGGGCGACAGCATCGACGCGGCCCGACTGGGCGCGCAGGCGGTGGAAGTCGAGTACGAGACGCTGCCCTCGCTGATCTCCATTCACGACGCCATTGCCGCCGGAGCCTTCCAGGGCGCCCAGTCCACCCTGCGGCGCGGCGACATCAACCTTGGCTTCGCGGGCGCGGCCCACACCTTCGAGGGCGAGTTCGAATTCGGCGGGCAGGAACACTTCTATCTGGAAACCAACGCTGCGCTGGCCTACGTGGACGAGGGCGGACAGGTCTTTATCCAGTCCAGCACCCAGCATCCCAGCGAGACACAGGAGATCACGGCGCATGTGCTGGGCCTTGAGGCAGCACAGGTCACGGTGCAGTGCCTGCGGATGGGCGGCGGCTTCGGCGGCAAGGAGATGCAGCCGCACGGGTACGCGGCAGTTGCTGCGCTAGGCAGCGTCCTGACAGGTCGCCCGGTGCGGCTGCGCCTGAACCGCACCCAGGACATCACCATGACGGGCAAGAGGCATCCCTTCCACGCGCGCTGGAAGGTGGCCTTTGACGAGGGCGGCAAACTGCGCGCGCTCTCGGCCACTTTAACCAGCGACGGCGGCTGGAGCCTGGACCTTTCCGAACCCGTGATGGCGCGGGCGCTGTGCCACATCGACAACGCCTATTTCATCCCGCACGTAGAGGTTCACGGAAGAATTGCGAAGACCAACAAGACCTCCCAGACAGCCTTTCGGGGCTTCGGCGGCCCGCAGGGCATGCTGGTTATCGAGGATATTCTTGGCCGCTGCGCCCCGCTCCTGGGCCTTGAGGCGCACGACTTGCGCCGCCTGAACTTCTACCAGCCTGGCGAGGCCACGCCCTACGGTCAACCGGTGCGCCACGCCGAGCGCCTGGAAGACCTGTGGGCGCAGTTGCTGGTCAGCGGCGAGTTTGAGGCCCGCAGGCAGGAGGTGCGCGCCTTTAACGACACGCACCCGCATACCAAGCGCGGGCTAGCGGTTACCCCGGTCAAGTTCGGGATTTCCTTCAACTTCACCGCCTACAACCAGGCCGGCGCCTTGGTCCACGTCTATAAGGACGGCAGCGTGCTGATCAACCACGGCGGCACCGAGATGGGTCAGGGCCTGCACACCAAGATGATCCAGGTGGCTGCCACTGCGCTGGGTGTGCCGGTCCGCTGGGTACGACTGGCCCCCACCCGAACCGACAAGGTGCCCAACACCAGCGCGACCGCCGCCAGCAGCGGGGCCGATCTGAACGGCGGGGCGATCAAGAACGCCTGCGAGCAGATCAAGGAGCGTCTCGCCGCCGTCGCTGCCGGGGCGCTCGGGGTGCATCCGGGGGACGTGCGTTTCGAGAACGGGCTGGTGTTTCCCCTGGGCCACCCCGACAAGGGAATAGATTTCAAGACACTCGTCCATGACGCCTACCACCTGCGGACACAACTGTGGGCGGCGGGCTACTACCGCACGCCGGGGCTGCACTGGGACCGGGTGGCGATGCAGGGCGAACCCTTCAAGTACTTCGCTTACGGGGCCGCCATGGCCGAGGTGGAGGTGGACGGCTTTTCCGGCCTGTACCGCACGCGCCGGGTGGACATCCTGCAGGACGTGGGAGACAGCCTCTCGCCGCTGGTGGACATCGGGCAGGTGGAGGGCGGCTTTGTGCAGGGCGCGGGCTGGCTGACCCTGGAAGAACTGCGCTGGGACGAGTCGGATGGTCCCCACCGTGGCCGACTGTCCACCCAGGCCGCCAGCACCTACAAACTGCCCAGCTTCAGCGAGATGCCCGAGGTGTTTAACGTCGCCCTGATGGAACGCGCCACTGAGACCGGCGTGGTGTACGGCTCCAAGGCGGTGGGTGAGCCGCCGCTGATGCTGGGGATCAGCGTCCGCGAGGCTTTGCGTCAGGCCGCCGCCGCTTTCGGTCCCGGGGGACGCGCGCAGGAACTGGCTTCGCCCGCCACTCCCGAGGCCGTGTTCTGGGCACTCGACGGAGCGCGGCAGGCAGCGGGTGAACTGGTGGCGGCAGATGACTGAGCGGGCGGGCAGTTTGACGGGAACCGTGGAGCGAATTCGCTGCCACCTGAATTTTCCCAGCTCCCCCCAGCTCCCCTCATGAACTGGCTCCAGGCTGTTCAGCACCTGCATGACCACTCGGAACCCGGCGTGCTGGTTACCGTGGCTGCCGTCCGGGGACACGCGCCGCGTGAAGCGGGCGCCAAGATGGTGTTTAGCGTGGGTGCAAGCTGGGACAGCGTGGGCGGCGGTAATCTGGAGGCCACCGCCGCCGAGCGGGCGCGGGCCATGTTGGCCGTGTGCGCCCACGTGCCGGAACTGCTGACCCTGCGCCTGACCGATGCGGCCAGCAACGAACACGGGCGCCAGTGCTGCGGCGGCGAGGTCACGCTGCTGCTCGAACCCCTGCAGACCGTGCGTCCGCACGTCGCCATTTTCGGCGTGGGGCACGTGGGGCTGGAGCTGGCGCGCATCCTGTCGCGGCTGCCGCTAAGCCTACATCTAGTGGATTCGCGGGCGGCCCAGCTGACCCCTGAACGTCTGGCTCCGCTCCACGATGGCGCGGCGAGAGTTGAGATTCACCACTCGCCCATCCCCGAAATGACCCTGCATGACCTGCCCCCCGGCTCGCACGTCCTGATCCTGACCCATGACCATGCCGAGGACGCCGCCCTATGTGACGCCGCCCTGAGGCGGCCCGATCTGGGCTTGATCGGACTCATCGGCTCGTCGGTCAAGTGGATTCGCTTTCAGGGGCAGCTTCGCCGCGAAGGGCACGGCGACGCCGACCTCGCCCGCATCACCACCCCGATCGGGTTGCCGGGCATCAGCGGCAAGACGCCCGCGGTAATCGCCGTCAGCGTGGCCGCGCAACTCGTCCAGCGGCTCGAAGCCGATGGGGCCGCCGCCCTTCAAGCCCTTTCCTCCCAGCACAACACCGTTCAGAGGCAACCATGACCCCCATCCTGTACCGCGCCACCTTCATGCACACGCCCCGCAACGCCTTCCAGGACGCCGACGCCCTGCGGGTTCAGGAGGACGGCGGACTGCTGGTGGACGGCGGCACCATCGTCGAGAGCGGTAATTTTTCAAGTCTGCGCGCCATGCATCCGGCGGCCCGCGTGACCGAGCTGCGCGGCGGCGTGCTGCTGCCCGGCTTCATCGACACGCACGTGCATTTTCCGCAGGTCCGGATCATCGGCGGCCTGGGCCGCCCGCTGCTCGACTGGCTGGAACACGTCACGCTCCCCGAGGAGGCGCGGCTTCAGGACAACGTGTATGCCCGCGCCGTGGCCAGGGATTTTCTGCATGGCCTGCGCTGCAACGGCACCACCACGGCGCTGGTCTTCGGCTCGCACTTCAAGGGGGCCATGGAGGTGTTCTTCGAGGAGGCCGCCGGCAGCGGGCTGCGGACAGTGGCCGGGCAGGTGGTCAGTGACCGGATGCTGCGCCCCGAACTGCACACCACGCCGGAACGGGCCTACACCGAGGGCCGCGCCCTGATCGAGCGCTGGCATGGGGTGGGCCGCGCCCGCTACGCCGTGACGCCGCGCTTCAGCCTCTCGGCCAGTGAGGGCGTGCTGGACGCCTGCGCCGCGCTGATGAACGATTTCCCCGACGTACATTTCACCTCCCACATCAACGAGAACGTCGCAGAAGTCCAGACGGTGCAGGGGCTGTTCCCCGGCAGCCTGGACTACCTGGACACCTACGAACGCGCCGGCCTGATGGGCCGCCGGGGCGTGCTGGCCCACAGCGTCCACACCACGGACCGTGAACTGGGCCAGATGGCCGCGCACCGGTGCAGCGCCGCGCATTGCCCGTGCAGCAACTCCGCGCTGGGAAGCGGTCTGTTTCCCCTGAAGCGTCATCTGAACGCCGGCGTGCATGTGGCCCTGGGCACCGATGTGGGTGGCGGGACCGGCTTCTCGATGCTCAAGGAGGGCCTGCAGGCGTACTTCATGCAGCAGCTTCAGGCAGACGCGGGCGTGCCGCTCAGCCCCACGCACTTGCTGTACCTGGCCACGCGCGCCGGGGCCGAGGCGCTCGACCTGCACGATCAGCTCGGAGACTTCAGCGTGGGCAAGGCCTTCGACGCTGTCTGGCTGTGTCCGCCCGAGGGCAGCACGCTGGACGCCATCCTGAACCATGCCAGTAGCCCCTCCGAGACGCTGGCGGCCCTGTTCGCCAACGGCACCCAGGCCGACGTGGCGCAGGTGTGGGTGGGCGGAGACGAGGTGTACGCGCGCTCCGGCAACACCGCCTCCCATCAGCCCGGAAAGCAACCGCCTGTTCTGGCGTCTTAATGCTGGCCTCACCTGAATCGAATCCACAGTATTTTGATTCATCCATCCGTCGTTCGGCCCCCATGGATTGTTCGCGCACAAGCCCTTTTCCGGTTCCGCGAAAAGCGCAAAGGAGACCCTATGTCTGATCCAGCCGCACCCCGTCCCGCCGTCCCCCTCGCCCCGACGTCGGGCCTGGACCGCTACTTCGGGCTGAGCGCCAACAACTCCAGCGTCACGCAGGAGATGCGCGCGGGCCTGACCACCTTCCTGACCATGAGCTACATCCTGTTCGTCAACCCGCAGGTGTTGTCCACGGCGATCAACGTGCCCAACGCCTTTGTGCAACTGCTGATGACCACGGCGATTGCGGCGGCCTTCGGCTCCGCGGTGATGGGTCTGGTGGCCAAATACCCCTACGCGCAGGCGCCGGGCATGGGTTTGAACGCCTTTTTCGCCTTTACGGTGGTGCAGGGCATGGGTGTGGCGTGGCAGACGGCGCTGGGCGCGGTGTTCATCAGCGGTGTGCTGTTCGTGCTGCTCAGCGTGCTGGGAGCGCGGCAGGCCATCGTGCAGGCCATTCCCAATTCGCTGAAATTTGCCATTACCGGGGGGATCGGCGCCTTCCTGGCCTTCTTGGGCCTCAAGAATGCGGGCATCGTGGTGGCGAATCCGGCCACGCTGGTGGGCATGGGCTCGTTCTCCTCGCCGACCGTGTGGCTGGCGTGCATCGGCGTGGTCCTGACCGCCGCGCTGATGGCCCGCAAGGTCACCGGGGCCATTCTGTACGGCATCCTGGCGACCACTCTCCTGGGGATCGTGACCGGGGCCGCCGTGTACGCGGGCGGGCCGGAAGGTGCGCTGCGTTCCTTCCCCGGCTTTGACGGCGCTTTCCTGGGCATCTTCGGCACGCCGGTCTGGCCGGGTGCGCTGGTGGGCCAGATGGACATCGTCGGGGCGCTGGGCCTGGGCCTGCTGAGCGTGGTCTTCACCTTCTTCTTCGTGGATTTCTTCGACGCCACCGGTACCCTGACCGGTCTGTCGCAGCGCGCGGGCTTTATCGACGCGCAGGGCAACATGCCGCGCGCCCGGCGCCTGTTCTCGATGGACGGCCTGGCCGCCATGTTCGGCGCGTTCATGGGGACGTCGACCACCACCGCCTACGTGGAATCCGCCGCCGGCGTCGGCGAGGGTGGACGCACCGGCCTGACCGCTGTGACGGTTGCGGTGCTGTTCCTGCTGAGCATGTTCCTGTGGCCGCTGGCCGCCGCGATCCCGGGCGCGGCCACCGCCCCCGCGCTGATCCTGGTGGGCGCGCTGATGATGGACGGTGTGCGTCACATCGACTGGGATGACATCGCCGACAGTCTGCCCGCCTTCCTGACCATCATCGCCATGCCGCTGACCTTTTCGATCGCCAACGGGGTCAGCTTGGGCGTGATCAGCTACTGCGCCATCAAACTACTGAGCGGCAAGGCCCGGCAGGTCAGCCCCATTCTGTACGTGGTGGGGGCGCTGCTGCTGGCCCGTTACATCTGGCTCAACGAGGGCTAGCGCTTCAGACGACAAAGGGAAGAGGTGGAGCCATACATGTGGCTCCACCTCTTTTTTTGTCCTGGTGATCTGGCCGGCCCGGGCTCAGCTTCCGGACATGGCCGCCCGCGCCGCTTCCTGCAGGGGCCGCCAGGCCACCTTGCCGGTGGGGCTGCGCGGCAGACTGTCCACGAACTGGTAGTCGCGCGGCACCTTGTAGGTGGCCATCTGCTCACGCGCCCAGGCCTCGATGTCCTCGGCGGTGGCGGTAGCACCGGGCTTCAGCACGATCAGGGCACGGGCCCGTTCGCCGCTGCGCTCGTCGGGCACGCTGATCACGCAGGCTTCCTGCACGGCGGGATGCGCGTGCAGCTTGTTCTCGACCTCGGCGGGCCACACCTTCATGCCCGACACGTTGACCATGCGCTTGAGGCGGTCCGTGAAAAAGAAGTAGCCTTCCTCGTCCATGTAGCCCAGGTCTCCACTGCGGAAGAACTGCTGGCCGTCGATCTCCATAAAGGCCTCGGCGGTGGCGTCCGGGCGGTTCCAGTAGCCCTGCATGACCTGCGGGCCGCGAATGACGATCTCGCCGACCTGGCCTGCGGGCAACTCCTGGTGGGTGTCCAGGTCGATAATGCGCGAATCGACGTTGAACAGCGGCACGCCCAGACACTGCAATTTTTGGCGCCCCTTGGGGTTGCTGTGCGACTGCGCCATCGTCTCAGACAGCCCGTAGCCTTCCAGGAACATGATCCCGGTCAGGTCCAGCAGTTTCTGGCCCACGGCGGCGGGCAGGCTGGCCCCGCCGCCGGTGACGTTGCGCAGCGTGGCCAGGTCCGCCGCGTTAAACGTCGGCGAGGCCATCATGTCGATCACCATGGTGGGCGTGTTGGTCCACAGGGTGACGCCCTGCTCGCGGATCAGTGTGCGGGCCACGTCGCGGTCCCAGCGCGACATGATCACGATCTTGCCGCCGTTGGTCAGGCCGGTCAGCAGGCTGTTGACGAAGCCGGTGACGTGAAAGTACGGCAACGCGGCCAGAAACACGTCCTCGACATTGCCGTCCACCCACACACCCGCGCCGAATACGTTGGCCATCACGCTGCGGTGGGTGTGCATGCAGCCCTTGGGCAGTCCGGTGGTGCCGCTGGTGTACGGCATCACGCACAGGTCGTTTGCCCCCACGTCGGCCGCCGGAGCCGGCTCGGCCTTCAGGGCGTCCTCCAACGTGATGTCGCCGTCCTGCGGGGTGACCTTCACGTCCAGACCCTCTGGCAACGGGACGCCAGCCGCCCCCGCATCGGTGCCGTGCATGACATTCGCCACGACGGCGTGTTGTAGTCCGGCCTGTTTGGCCTTCTCGTACAATTCCGCCCCCACAACGCCAACTTTGATGCCGGCGTCCTGTAGGAAGAAGCCAAATTCACGCGCCTGGAGCATGGGAGCCAGCGGCACCACCACCGCGCCCAGCTGCCACGCGGCAAAGGCGCCGATCACCCACGCCGGGCTGTTCTGCATCCACAGCGCGATCCGGTCACCCTTGCTCACGCCACTCTGTGCCAGATGCCCGGCCAGACGCGTGGCCTGCGCGTATAGTTCCCCATAGGTCAGCTCGCGCCCGTAGTGCCACAGCGCCGTCTTGTCGGGATACCGCTCGGCACTGACGCGCAGGTTGTGCATGATCCCGGTCTGGGGCAGCGTCAGGGTGCGGGGTTTGAAAGGCGGCCAGTAATGGCCCTGAGTCTGGGAAGGGGTCGAGGAATCGGGCGCTGCGGATTGCTGGGTCATGGAATGGAGACCTCCTGGTCAGTGACTCGCCGTGATGACGCTGGAAAACGGAAATTGTCGATGTCCAGAGTGTAGCGTGCCAGACCAATCCCGCGTCACACCCGAGCTCAGCTCCCCGAAATTTCTTAATCAATGGCTTTTCGCGTGTACCACGCCGTTTCGCTTTGCGTCGGATAAAACGTGTACAGGACGCATTTTTTCTGGATGAAAAGAGAATAAGGACGTGCTGGCGGGCGTCTTTACAGCCCTTCCCTCTTCCCAAGCGACATTCCATATGTCATGCTGCTCACCATGACGAAAAAGACTGCTAAGCCCGCCGCCAAGAAGCCCGCTGCCAAAGCTGCGCCAGCCGCTGCTAAGGCCGCCCCCAGCGCCAGCAACAAGGTCGCCAAGACCCAGCTGGTGGAAATGGTCGCCGATAAGACCGGCCTGACCAAGAAGCAGAGCGAGGAAGCCGTCAGCGCCATGCTGGACGCCGTGGTCAGCTCGATCAAGGGCGGCCAGAGCGTCGGCCTGCCCGGCCTGGGCACCCTGAGCGTCAAAGACACCGCCGCCCGCACCGGCGTGCGCCCCGGCACCAGCGAGAAGATCCAGATTCCCGCCGGCAAGAAGGTGGCCTTCAAGGTCGCCAGCACCCTCAAGGGCAACCTCTAAACGGTTCAGACCTCAACGCGGAGCGGGCAGTCCATTGAAGGACTGCCCGCTCTCGTTTTTCTGACTGGACGCCAGTTCCCGCCCTTTACGGCTGCAGAAGCCTCACTGACCGATCCACGCCATCGCCCGGTCGGTCAGGCGGTTCAGTGCCTCCACACTCTGCAGGATGTGCTGCTCCTCGGTGTCCTCAATCTTGTTGTGACTGATGCCGCGCAGGCTCTGGACGAACAGCATCACGGTGGGTATCCCCGCGCGGGCCACCTCCGCCGCGTCGTGCAGGGGGCCGCTGGGCAGACGGTGACTCCGGGGGACAATCTCAAGAATGGAGGCCTCGGCAGCCTCAATCAGTTCCGGGTGAAAAAGAATCGGCTCGATGTTCCACAGGTCACCGAACGTAACGCTGCAGCCGCCCTCCTCCGCGATTTTCGTCGCTGCGTCCTGGGCGTCCCGCCACATGGCCGCGAGCCTGTCGGCCTCCAGGTTGCGCTGGTCCAGCGTGATCTCGCAGGTCTCCACCACGCTGGTGACGATGCCCGGCAGCGTCTTGCAACTGCCGATGGTGCACACGCCGGCGTGCCGCTCGGCGATGGCGTAGATCTCCTGTGAGAACTGTCCGGCAGCCCGGAAGGCGTCGCGCCGCACGTTCATGGGTGTGCTGCCGGCATGCGCCGCCTGCCCGTGAAAGGTGATGGTGTGGCGCTCCACGCCGAAGGTCCCCAGCACCGCGCCCAGCGACAGCCCCAGGCCCTCCAGCACCGGCCCCTGCTCGATGTGCAGCTCCAGATACGCGGCGGCGTTCTTCAGCTCCTCGCGGGCCTGCGGGGCGTCGGCCAAGGTGACGCCCACCCGCTCCAGCGCCTCCTCCAGACCGATGCCGTCCTTGTCCTTCAGTTTCCGCATCTCGGCAATGTCGATGTTGCCGCCCGCCGCGCTCGATCCGTACAGGCTGCGCCCAAAGCGGGCGCCCTCCTCGTCGGCCCAGTCCACCAGCCGCACGGTTACAGGCGGCTTTCCCCCCTCCGAGAGGCGGCGCAGCACTTCCAGACCTGCCAGGGTGTTCAGGCAGCCGTCCAGCCAGCCGCCGTTCGGCACGCTGTCGAGGTGCCCGCCGATCAGCAGTTCCTTCCCGGACTCGCCCTTCAGGGTGGCCCACAGGTTGCCCGCCGCGTCGGTGTGGACCTCCACGGGCAGCTCTGCAAGCCGGTCGGTCAGGAACTTGCGGGCGGCCACCCAGGTGTCGGTGAACGCGACCCGCTGCGCGCCGTCAGGAGTGCCGGTCAGCTCGCGCAGGGCCTTGAGTTCGTCGAGGGTTCGCTGTGGATTGAGGGGCATGGTCTACCTTATCGAAAAAGTTGCGACCGGGCGGTTACCCTGCCAGCCAGTCGCGCACTGCGCCTTTCAGGAAAGCCAGTTCCTGTGGCAAGCCGGCAGGGCTGCCTGCCCGGTGGCCCCACACCGAAGGGATAGGACGCAACTCGCCGCGCTTCAGGTAGGCCAGTTCGGCGGCGTTGTCGGCCACCCGGAAATACAGATCGGTTTCGCCCGGCAGCAGCAGCACCCGCGCCTGGATGGCCCCAAGCGCCGCCGTGAGGTCACCGCCGTACAGGGAGTTGGCACTGATGTCCCCGTGGAACCACGTCAGCGCCTGCGCGTACAGATTTGCGGCGTCCCAGGCGGCAAAACTGGCCTCCCAGTCGGTGCGCAGGTACGTCTCCAGATCGGGTGCGCCCAGCACGGTCTGAAACAGGTTCTGGCGGTAGAAATCCTGACTCAGCCCCCAGCCCGCGTAGATGTGCCCGAAGGCCCGCAGCGAGGCGTGCGGTACGGCGCTAAATTGACCGTTCCCAACGTACTCCGGTGCGGCCTCCAGCGTTCGCAGCAGCCCCGACAGGAACACCTTGTTGTGCGGCGCCGTGCGGGCGCTGCCGCACACGACGAACGCGCGCTCCACCCGCTTCGGGAACAGCGCGGCCCAGTGGTATGCCTGCATGGCCCCCATCGAGAAGCCGTAGGCGGCGGCCAGGTGCGTGATCCCGAAGACCTCGCGCAGCAGTCGTTCCTGCGCCAGCACGTTGTCGCGCACGGTTACGACTGCCGGGTAGTCCGGCGTGCTGTCCGCGCCCGACGACAGTCCGTTGGAAAACATGTCGGGAATGACGATGAACCACCGCGTCGGATCGAGAATGCCGTCCGGGCCGATCAGCCAGTTCTGGCCGTCGTGGGTGGCCGTGTAACTGCACGGATACACGATCACATTGTCGCGCGCCGCATTCAGCGTGCCGTGCGTCTGCCAGGCCAGCCGCGCGTTCTGGATCACGCCGCCGCGCTCGGTGGGCCAGTCGCCCAGCTCGAAGACCCCCTCCTGCACCGGCCAGGGGGTCATGCGCGACCGCCGCGCTGACCGGGGGAGAGGGGCTTTGCGGGACGGGGTGGGGCGCACAGCAGGATTGACGACATACGCCTACCCTACGCCCTGCCGCTAGACGATGGACAGGCGCAGGGCCACAGGGCTGGTGAGCTGTTCCTGTGGCCCTACGCCGGAACTTACTTCGCCTTCTTGCCCGTCGCCTCCTCCCACACGCTGTAATTCACCGCTCCGGCGCTGGGGACGGCTTTCAGGATGCCCAGATCCATTAGCAGCTTCACGTTGGCGTTGTAGGTGGCCCTGTCCAGCAGCCCGGCGTTGCCTTTGAGGGTCTGTCCGGCCTTGTACAGCTTGGCCACTTCGGCCATCTGCCAGGTCTGGTGTCCGGCGGCGTTTGAGCGCGTGCCCGAACCCTTGCAGGTATTGCCGCAGTTGACCAGCACGATCTGCACGGCCTCCTTCTGGTTCGCCACGGCGTAGTTCCAACCCTTGATGGTGGCGCGCACCAGCCGGGCAGCGACCTCCTGCCCGCTCATGCCACTGTTCTTGAAGTTCTTGCTGTCCAGCGTCTTCTGGGTGGTGAACATCAGGTCCTCCAGGAGATTGATCCCGAAATCGCTGACGTTGAAGACCTTGAGTTTGTCCAGCGGGTAGCCCAGCCCCACGATCTGATCGATCTCGTTGTAGGTCATGGCCGACACCAGATCCACCTTGTCGGGGAAGACGAGGCTGGGATCAAAGGGATACGTGACAGCCTGCACGCTGGGCTTGGCCACCGTGCTGTCCAGGCTGGTGGTCATGCCGTACTTCTTGAGCAGTGCCACCGCCGGATACTCGTTGCCGCTGGGCCAGACACCGACGCGTTTGCCCGCGAACTGCTTGGGATCGGTCAGGTTGCTGGATTTCAGCGCCACGAGGGTGTAGCCGCTTTTCTGGAACAGCTGAGCGATATGCACCACGGGGAGGCCCTGCTGCCGTGCGGTCAGGAGGTCCGTGATCCAGGTGGTGCCGAAATCCGCCGCTCCCGTCGCCACGGTCTGGATCGGCGACTGATCGCCGATGGGCAGCAGCGTCACGTCCAGCCCCTCGGCCTTGTAAAAGCCCTTGGCCTGCGCCACGAAAAAGCCCGCGAACTGCGCCTGGGGGAACCACTTGAGCTGCAGTTTCACCGGAACGTTGGCGGCGCCCGCGCTGCTGAGGGCCGAGGCGACAAGGGCAGCGGTCAGGGCGGACAGGACGTTTCTCTTCATGGGATTCCTCCGGGCGCGCGGTGGCGCAGTGGTGAGCAGAAAGCGGATGGAAAGTGGCAGGTGGAAACCGTCCAAGGAGGCTGGTTCGGTCTGCGCTCACCCCGGCTGTCGTCGGCTGGCGTGCCAGCCTGTAAAGCGTGCCTCCAGCCACGAGAGGACGCCGTAGAACGCGATGCCCAGCACCGAGGCGATCACGATGGCCGCCCACACGATGTCCAGATTGAAACGCCCAGCCTCGATCTGGATCCGGAAGCCCAGCCCCTGCCCGGTGGTGCCGAAGAATTCACCAACAATCGCGCCGATCAGGGCCAGGGTGGAACCGATTTTCAGGGCATTGAACAGGAACGGCAGCGCACTGGGAACGCGCACCAGCCGGAACGCGGCAGCGGGTGTGACCGCGTACGTCTGCATCAGGTCCAGCAGCAGGGGATTGGCACTCTGCAAGCCGCGCACCACGTTCACCACCACCGGGAAGAAGACCGTGATGGCGACGATGATCGCCTTGCTCGGCCATTCCAGCCCGAACGCCTTGACGATCACCGGGGCGAGCGCCACGATGGGAATGCTGGAAAACAGCCCTGCGTAGGGCAGCGCCCCGCGTTCCAGAAACGGAAATCGCACGGCGGCCAGCGCCACCGCAATCCCTGCCCCCACCCCGGCCAGATAGCCCAGCAGCGCCTCCTGCGCGAAGGTCACGCGGGCGTCGGTCAGCAGGACGGCGCGTGACTGGTAAAGAGCAGTAGCCACGCGGGTGGGCGTGGGGATCAGACCCGGCGGCACGCCGTAGGCACGCAGCAGGCCCTCTACAGCAATCAGGGTCAGCAGGGCGGCCAGCAGGGCGGGAACGAGGCCGCCGGTGCGGCGAGCCAGCGCGGCCAGGCCATACATGCCTGCTCCCACGCCCAGCACGATGAGCGCGAGGCTTAGCGCCTTGCGTGCGGGCGGCACGCCGTCCAGGGGAAAATTCCAGACGTTCCAGACGGCGGCCAGGAGCAGAGCCAGCCCGAGGAGCAGCGTCAGCCACCCCAGGCCTGGCAGGCCGCGTGCCCCGACCCGACCTAGCGCGACTGTCCGGCTCGCCACGGCGTCACCAGCCTCTCGATCAAGCCCAGCACGGCCACCAGGGCGATGCCCAGCCCCGCGCCGTACAGCATGATCACCCACAGCGCCAGCGTGTCCGACGCCCGCGAATTCTCGGCCAGCATCTTGCCCAGGCCCGAGAAACTGATGGTGCTGATCTCCGCGACGATCGAGCCGATCAGCGCGGCTGTGGCCGCCACCTTCAGGGACGTGAAAAGGAAGGGAAGGCTGGCGGGCAGCCGCAGGGTCCAGAAGGTCTGCCACCCCGACGCCCGGTAGGTGGTCAGCAGGTCCTCCTGCATGGGATCGGGGCTCCGCAGGCCTGCCGCCACGCCCACCGCCACCGGAAAGAAGGCGATGTATGCGGCGATCAGCGCCTTGGGCAGCCAGCCCTGCACCCCGTACTGCCCGAGCACCACGGCCAGCATGGGCGCGAGGGCGATCACCGGGACCGTCTGCGAGGCGATCAGCCACGGCAGCGTCACCCGCTCGAAAGCGCGGCTGGCCACCAGGGCGACGGCCAGCCCGACGCCCAGCGCGGAAGCGATCAGCAGCCCCACGACCGTTTCGCCCGCCGTGACCAGCGTGTTGTATGGCACGCTCGTCGGGGCCATCGGCGGCACGCTCATGGCCCGCAGGCTGTTGCCCAGTTGAGCGGGGGCGGGCAGCACCGGATTGCGGAGCTGGGTGGCACAGGCGATGGCGGTGGCACAGCCCAGCTCCGCGCCGCTGTTCAGGCTGCGCTGCGCCGCACCGACATTGACCGCCAGCATCAGCGGCCAGTACAGCAGCAGCGCGATGACTGCCACGATGAGCATCGGCCCCAGGTTGCCGCCCATGGATGGGCTTCTCTTCCTGACCATCAGCGTGCCTGATGGTCGGCGTCGAAGCCGTGACCCCGCCGCAGCAGCTCCCGCACCCGCGTCGCCAGCTCGAAAAAGCGCGGACTTTCGCGGGTTTCCACGTTGCGCGGGTACGGCAGGTCGATGTCCACTACGCCCTCGATCTTGCCGGGCCGGGAGGTCATCACCACGACCCGGGTGCTCAGGAACACCGCCTCGCTGATGCCGTGCGTGACGAACACCACCGTTTTGCCAGTCTCCTGCCACAACCGCAGCAATTCGCCGTTCAGGTGTTCGCGGGTGATCTCGTCCAGCGCGCCGAACGGCTCGTCCATCAGGAGCAAGCCCGGATCGAAGGCCAGGGCGCGGGCAATGCTGACCCGCTGCTGCATGCCGCCCGACAGCTGCCAGGGGTAACGCGCCGCAAAGCCCTCGAGCCCGACGAGCTTCAGCATCTCGTGGGCGCGGGCCTGCCGGGCGGCTTTCGGCATCCGGTTGGCAGACCCGGCCATCACGTCCAGCGGCAGCAGCACGTTGTTCAGGACCGTGCGCCATTCCAGCAGCGCCGGCGCCTGAAACACATAGCCGTAAGCCCGCTCCTGCCGCGCCTGCGCGGGCGATCTGCCGCCCACCAGCAGATCCCCGCCCGTCGGCGTGATCAGATCGGCCATCAGCCGCAGCAGCGTGGTCTTGCCGCAGCCACTGGGGCCGATCAGGCTGATGAATTCGCCCTGCCCGATGTCCAGCGTGGCGTCCTTGAGAGCCACCGTATCGCCCTGCGCGCCCCGGAAAACCATGTTGAGGTCCTTGAGATGGACGGCGGGTTGCCCCCTTTCCCTCAGGGCCGGCACTGGCGCGGCGGCAGTCAAACCGGAACCTCGGCCCGCTGCACCTGTTGCGGGGAGCGCCGCAGCAACTGCCCGCGCCCCGGCTCGCCCATGAACTGACCGTCGCGCACCGCCACCTGCCCGCGCACCGTGACCACGCTGGGCCGTCCGTCGATCTCGAAGCCCTCAAAGCCGCTGTAATCGTTGTTGACGTGCGACAACTGCGCGCTGATGGTGCCTCGGTAGTTCGGATCGTAGACCACCAGATCGGCGTCCGAGCCGACTTCAATCGCGCCCTTCCTGGGATACAGCCCGAAGATCTGCGCCGCGCGCGTGCTGGCCGCGGCCACGAAGCGGCTCAGGCTCAGGCCGCCCCGGCTGACGCCGTAGGTGTACAGCAGGTTCACGCGGTCCTCAATGGCCGGAATGCCGTTGGGGATCAGGGTGAAATTGTCGTCGCCCATGCGCTTCTGGTCCACGTCGAAGGGGCAGTGATCGGTAGCGACCGTGTCGATCTCACCGTTTTTCAACGCCTGCCACAGCGCCGCCTGATTGGATTTGTCGCGCAGCGGCGGACTCATCACGTGTTTGGCCCCCTCCACGCCAGGGCGCTCGGCATACGTTTTGTCCAGCAGAAAATGCGGAATCACGGACTCGATGTGGATGTTGACGCCGCGCTCACGGGCGTCCAGCGCAGCTTTGAGTGCCCTGGCGTTGGACAGGTGCACCACGTAGCCTGTGGCCCCGGTCATCTCCAGAAAAGTGGCGAAGTGCGCGGTGCCGTCGGCCTCCACCTGCTCGGGGCGGCTGGGCTCGTGCCACTCAGGTCCCGTCTTGCCCTCCGAGAGCAGTCTGGCCTGCAACTGGGCCACCAGCTCGGCGTTCTCGCAGTGGGCGGTGACCACCACGCCCAGCTCCCTTGCCAGCTTCAGCGTGTGGTATAGCGTCGCGTCCTCGATGCCGAAGGCGCCCTTGTAGGCCAGAAACACCTTGAAGGAGGTCATGCCGTCCGCGACCAGCTCGCGCAGCGTTTGCTCGGTGCCCTCGTCCCAGCGCGTCACGCCGATGTGGAAGGTGTAGTCGCAGGCGCTATTTCCGGCGGCCATCTGAGACCAGATGTTCCAGCCGTCCCGCAGTTCCTCGCTTCCGGCGGGAGCCAGCATCTCGATAAAGGTGGTGGTGCCGCCGATCAGCGCGGCCTGACTGGCCGTGGCGTGGGTATCCTTGGCAAACGTCCCCATGAACGGCAGATGGATATGCACGTGCGGATCGATAAAACCGGGAAAGATGTACTTGCCGGTCGCGTCGATGGTTTCGGTGCCCTCCGGTGCGCTCAGGTTCTCGCCGATGAGCGAGATGGTCTCGCCCTCGATCAGCACGTCTGCCGTGTACTGCTTCTCTGCCGTGACGATCTCGCCGTTCTTGATGAGCAGGGTCATAGTTACGTCCTCGCAGGATGCGTTCGGGATGGATAACGCCACGCGCCGACCAGGGGTCAGGCTGCCGGCGTCAATGAATCTCGATGCCCTGCTCTGCGCGGTAGGCCATCATGGCGTCCCAGCTGGTGGCAATTTCGGGGCGCTGGGCGGTCAGGGCGTCCCAACAGATGTTCTGCTGGGTGCTGGGAACGCTGACCATGGTGATGCAGCCGTCCACCGGGCAGACGTTGGCACACAGCGCGCAGCCCACGCAGTCCGGCTCGCGCACGACAGGTATGGGACGCGTGTCGGCCACCGCCTTGCCGTTGACTCGCACGTCGTAGCCGGGATTCACCCTCGCCCCATTTCCGGCCACCAGATCAATGCACTGGTGGGCTGTATCGTTGCAGGCCACGTAACACAGATTGCACTGGATGCACTTGTCGGGATCGATGCGCGCGACCGCCTGATAGCCCAGATCGAGTTCGCCGAAGGTGCTGACCTGCGGCAGCGCCCGGCCCGAGACGTCGGCAATGGTGGCAAAGCCCTTGTCGTCCATCCAGTTGCCCAGGCCGTCGATCATGTCCTCCACGATGCGGTAGCCGTAGTGCATGGCGGCGGTGCACACCTGCACGGCCCCTGCGCCCAGCAGCAGGAACTCCGCGGCGTCCTTCCAGGTGACGATCCCGCCCATTCCGCACACCGGGACGCCGCTTTTCAGCACCTGGGTGTCGGTCAGCAATTCGGTGAGCATGTTCAGCGCAATCGGCTTGACCGCTGGCCCCGCGTAGCCGCCGTGTGTGCCGCGCCCACCAATGTTGGGCGTGATCTGCAGGGTGTCGAGGTCAACGCTCATCACCGAATTGATGGTGTTGATCAGGCTCAATGCGTTTGCCCCACCCGCGATGGCGGCGTGCGCGGGCTCGGTGATGCGGGTGACGTTGGGCGTCAGCTTGACGATCACCGGCAATCTGGTGATTGAAGTCACCCAGTGCGTGTTCAGCTCGCACATCTCCGGCACCTGCCCCACCGCCGCGCCCATGCCGCGCTCGGACATGCCCTGGGGGCAGCCGTAATTGAGTTCGATGCCATCCGCCCCGGTATCCTCGATCTGCATGACGATCTCGCGCCACGCTTCGGGCGAGGCGTCCACCATCGCGGACACGATCACGGCGCGGTCCGGCCACAGCCGCTTGATCTCGGCGATCTCACGCAGGTTCACGTCCAGCGGGCGGTCGCTGATCAGCTCGACGTTGTTGATCGCCAGCAGGCGCTGTCCGGCGATGCTCAGGCCGCCGTAACGGTTGCTGATGTTCAGCACCGGCGCGCCGATGGTCTTCCACACGGCCCCGCCCCAGCCATGCTCGAAGGCACGGTGGATCTGGGCGCCGCTGTTGGTGGGCGGCGCGGAGGCCAGCCAGAATGGATTGGGCGCGCGGATGCCGGCGAAATTGACGGAGAGGTCAGCCATGGGCGGTCTCCAGTGACTCGGAACTGAACATTCCGGAGAGCTGCCGGTGAATGGCGGCAGCAGCGTATTTGCCGTCCTGAACGGCCATCACAGTGCTGGCGCTGCCACGCAGCCGCACGCAATCGCCGCCCGCGTACACGCGCGGCAGATTGGTCTGCATGGTCTCGTTCACGACGATGTAGCCGCCCGCAACATCCAGCCCCAGCGCAATTGCCAGCGAGGGTTTTTCCTGCCCGATGGCTTTGATCACGGCGTCGCAGGGAACAGTGAATTCGCTGCCCGGCAGTGGGCGCGGTGTGGGCCGTCCGCCGGGGTCTGGCACGCCCAGCACCATCTTCACGCACTCCACGCCCGTCACCCGCCCGCCTTCAGACAGCACCCGTACCGGCTGGGTCAGAAAGCGGTACCCGATGCCTTCCGAGAGCGCGAACTCGTACTCGTGGCGGTAGGCGGTCATCTCCGCTTCGGTGCGTCGGTACAGCATGGTGACGTCTGCGCCGCGCCGCCGGGCGATGGTGGCGGCGTCAATGGCCGTGTTGCCCGCCCCGATCACCACGACCTGTTGGGCCTGGGGCAGCAGTTCGGGGTGCAACTTGCTGTGCTCGATGTAGGTCAGCCCGTCCAGCAGGTGTTCCTCGCCGGGAATGCCCATCGCTGGCACCGCCCCCAGGCCCAGGCCCAGGAAGACGGCGTCGTGGTCGGCGAGCAGCGCGTTCAGCCCAGCCTGGTCCGTCAGTTCGTACCCTGTCTGAACGTCCACTCCCAGTGCCCGCACCGCTTCGACCTCCCGCAGCGACACCTCCACCGGCTCGCGCAGGACGATGATGCCGTAGGTGCTCAGGCCGCCGCCCAGCTCGCGCTTTTCCAGCAGAGTAACGCTGTGTCCCAATTTGGCAAGTTCGGCGCTGACGCTGATCCCGGCGGGTCCGGAGCCGACGACAGCCACCCTGCGGCCCGTGGGGGCAGCGGGCTGAAACAGCTGCAAGCCGCGCTCCTGAGCGTGATCCACCGCGTGCCGTTGCAGTCGCCCAATCGCAATCGGTTTCTCCTGAGCGTTCAGGACGCAGGCCCCCTCGCACAGTTCTTCGACGGGACAGACGCGGGCGCAGGTGCCGCCCAGGAAGTTGGCCTCCAGAATGGTCCGGGCGCTGCCGCGCAGGTTGTCGGTGGCAATCTTGCGGATGAAGGTGGGAATGTCAATGTGCGTGGGGCAGGCCTGGATGCACGGCGCGTCGTAGCAGTACAGGCAGCGGTTCGCCTCCACCGTGGCCTCGTGGGCGCTCAGTGGCGGGTAGGTGGGGGCGAAACGGGGATCAGACGGAAATGGCGTGCTGGGCAAAAGGTTCCGTGCGGATAGGGCGTCGTCTACCAGGGAATGGTCTGTCAAGGCGTCCTCCGGTCCTGCGTACAGCCTGAGGTGAAGACATGGAAACGTGCCACCGCCCTGTAAGCCGGAAAGCCCCGGGGCAGCGGTCCAGACCCTCACCGGAGACGATTAACCGCGTGGAGGTATGGTAGGGCGAAAATAAAGGAAAAGTCAATGCTGACCGAACAAAGTTCATCAGTTATAGTGATAGGAATTTGGATTCAACTGTGAAGTTTCTGTACCTTGTGTCGCCTCCCTTTAATTTGTACGGTCCTTGTCTGGCGGCATTCGGCGGCTGAGGGCTTGAACGACAGGCAAAAAGGAGGACATACCTTGGGTCTCAAGTGCTCTGTGCCCCGTCCTGAGCCCTCGCCCATGCCTCATAGCCGCCCGCCAGCTCGCTGACGTTGAAGCCCTCGGTGCGCAGCAGGCTCGCGGCGGCGGCGCTGCGGGCCCCACTCTGGCAGTGCACCACGATTTCCTGGTCGCGCGGCAGTTCATCCAGTCTCCAGGGCAGTCGGCCCGCGTGAAGCTGCATGCTGCCGGGAATCGCGCCCTCCTGATGCTCGGTCTTGTTGCGGACATCCAGGATCAGGGCGCCCTGGTGCTGCGGGAGTTCGGAAGCCGGGAACGGCTGGGCGCCTTTGGTGTTCAGGCCATCGGCGCTCTCGACGAAGCCCACCACGCGGTCTACGCCCACCATCCACAGGCGGCGGCGGATGGCCTCAGCCCGTCCAGCCGACGCAAGCAGGACATAGTCCCGCTCCGGCACCAGCAGCCAGCCTGCCCAGGTTTCAAGTGTGTTCCCATCAGGCACATTGACGCTGTGTTCCGGGGCGGCAGCTTGGTGCTTTGCCCTCGCGCGCGTGTCGATCAGGCGTGCGCCCTGGTTCAGTCGGGCCAAGACGTCGGCAGGCTCCAGCTTTTGCAAAGGCTGCACCTCACCTAGCAACTCAGGTCCGGCCCTGTTCTGGGTTTTCATGCGCCCGTAATAGAGGGGGGCGTCGGGCTGTCCGCTCAGCAACTCGGCAATAAAGCCCTGCTCGTCGTCCCTCTGGACGAAGCTTGCCCACCACGCCAGCGCCCGCTCGTAGCCGACGGTGGTGCTGGGAACCGCGCCCAGCGCCTTGCCGCACGCGCTGCCCGAACCATGTGCGGGCCACACCTGCACGAAGTCCGGTAGCGTCAGAAACTGGTGTTTCAGGCTGGCGAACATCTGCTGCGCGCCCTCGAAGCGGGTGTCCACACCGCCCGCCGCCTCGTCCAGCAGGTCGGGGCGGCCAAGTTCACCGACAAAGACGAAATCTCCGGTGAAAAACATGCTGGGCTGATCCCCACGAGGGGTATCCGTAACCAAAAAGGAAACGCTTTCAGGGGTGTGGCCGGGCGTGTGCCGTACCTCGACTTTCAGCTTGCCCACCGTCAAGATGCTGCGGTTATGGATCTTGACGTCCCCAAATCCGTACTTCCACTCGGCGTTTCCCTCGTCCGAGAGGTACAGCGTCGCGCCAGTTGCCCTGGCCAGTTCGCGGCTGCCGCTGAGGTAGTCGGCATGGATATGGGTTTCGGTGACATGGCTGATCCGCAGGTTGTGCGCGGCAGCTTCTTCCAGATAGCGGGCGATGTCCCGCACAGGATCGATCACCAGGCATTCGCCGGTTTTCTGGCACCCCAGCATGTAGGAAGCCTGCGCCAGATCGGTGTCATAGAGACGGCTGAAATACATTCAGAACCTCCTGTGCGGGGTGCGAAAGGGGCTATAACGCCTAGACCTTAAACCCACCAGGGGTTTATCACCAACAAAATGACCGATGTGGTCAGCCTGTGCCTTCCCGGATCTCGCTGTGGCTGTCGTGATGGAAATGCTGTCCTTCATTGCCCGGCGCTCCCGTGGGGTTGGTGTCGATTCTGTGGGTCTTCTTTTCCCTCATGGAGCCGGAAAAAGTGCCGATTCACCTACAGTGATCGAATTTCTCTTTCTGGCCTCCACTCAGGCGTATAGTTCACATTCTCAAGTAACCCTCACCGTGTCCAGCCTTTTCCCGGACACAGCATCAAGGAGACCCATGAAAAAACTGCTCACGCTGGCCCTGACTGCTTCTGCCGCCGCCTTCGCTACCGCCTCCGCCGCCCCAGTCACGCTGACGTACTGGCAGTATGACTATGCCAGCAAGGTCAGCACCATGAACGAGCTGATCAAGAAATTCGAGGCCGCCAACCCCGACATCAAGATCAAGCAGGAAACCTTCCCCTACGATGCCTACAGCCAGAAGGTGGCCTCCAGTGTCCCGGCGGGACAGGGTCCCGATGTGGTGAACCTGTACTACGGCTGGCTGCCGCAGTATGTGGACGCCGGTTACCTGCAACCTCTCCCCACCAAGGACTTTCCGGTCAGCAAGATCGAGAGTGAGTTCGTGCCGATGGTCAAGACCAGCAAGATCGGCGGGAAGTATTACACCCTGCCGATCTCGGTGCGGACCCTGGCCGTCTTCTACAACAAGGATCTGTTCAGGGCCGCGCGCATCACGCCGCCACGCACCTGGGAGGACTTCATCGCCGCCGGGGAAAAGATCGCCAAGGGCGCGCCACCGCGCTTTACCACGCTGGGCTTCGGGATCCAGCCCGACGGCCAGGACTACCATGTGCTGCGTGAAGTGCTGGTGCGGCAGTTCGGCGGTCAGCCGTACAGCAAAGATGGCAAGACCGTCGCCTACGACTCCGAGGCCGGACGCAAGGCCATGGCTTTCTACACCGACCTGGAAACCAAGTACAAGCTGGGGGTGCCGAATTTCTTCCCTGGCAACAACAGCTACCGCGACGCCTTTATCGCGGGCAAGGTCGGCATGATCATCGACGGCTCCTTCGCGGTGGGAACCATCAAGAGCGGCGCCAAATTCGATTGGGGCGTCATTCCGCTGCCCGTCTTCAAGGCCAACCCGGAAGTTCGCAGCAACTTCGGTTCGTACTGGGTCAACGGCATCACCAAGAACGCCAAGGGCGAGAAGCTCGACGCTGCCGTCAAATTCCTGAAGTTCCTCACCAGCGAGCAGACCCAGCGTACCTGGCTCGACACGGTGGGTGAGATTCCGGCCAGCCGCAAGCTCTCGGGCGATCCGGCGCTGCGCAAGGACCCGGTGTTCGGGGCTTTCGTGGGTTCCCTGCCGTTCGCGCACTCCACTCTGTTCGTGGACGAGGCGGGGCAGCGCAAGGCCTGGGTGGACGCGATCAACACGGTGCTGCTCAAGGGGGCCAAGCCGGCCGACGCGGTCAAGCAGGCCGCCACTGACGAGCAGAAGATCCTGAACAGCTACTACAAGTAAGCCCACCTGCCCGCGTGTCCGCCCCATTGCCCGAACAACCAGGGCAGTGGGGCGGATGCGCGACATCTGTTATCGGCGAAGCAAAGGCAGTAGGCAGGCGGTGGTCTGTTGAGGCTGCCGCGCTGCTGATGCGAGTCGCTGTTCGGCCTGTAGTGGAGAGTGGGGAACCGCATCTGCCCCCTGTCAAATTCGTCCAGAAAATCAGAGGTTTCGATGCTTAGAGCCAACAATCCAGGAGCCACGGTATGACGACGAGAGTGTCGCCCCCCGAGCGTGGGGGTGGATCGATGCGGCGGCACCAGACGCGCACGGCGTACACCTTCCTGCTGATCCCGCTGGT